>JBAXNK010000021.1:0-11022 GCA_037133845.1 bacterium | reverse complement strand
GAAAAATATCATCGATATCTATAAAGAGCACAAAGTCCAAGGTGCTCTTGCTCGCCATATGCTATCTGTTGCAGGTGTGGCGTCATTTATCTGTGACAACCTCGATGAGTCTATCAATAAAGAAGAAGTCATAACTGCGTGCCTACTTCACGATATCGGTAATCTAGTGAAGTTTAATTTAAATCGCTTCCCAGAACTCAATGATCCGGAAGGATTGGAATATTGGCAGAGTGCCCAACAGGAATTCTGGGCCAAGTATGGCAAGAACGAGCATGATGCGACACTAGGAATACTGCAGGAGATTGGCGTCTCTGCTCGCATTGTAGGCCTAGTTGAGGATACTGACTTTGCGCACTTCAAAGTTTATGCAGATAGTGGTGATATGGCACACAAGATACTGCTGTATGCAGACAATCGTGTGAGTATGCATGGCATAGTGTCACTTGAGGAAAGATTTGAAGAGGTGATGAAGCGTAGCGTGGGTCTGCCTGGGTATGTGGCACCTGGTGACAAAGATATTCTTATGAATTATGCACTTGAAGTACAGAGGCAGATATTCAGTAAATGTAAGATAAGCCCAGAAGATATAACAGATGAAAGCATAAAATCCATAGCATTAGAACTCCAGAATTTTGTGATACCCGGCAGTGAGTTTTAAATTTTTAAAATCTACTGCCGGGTGATAGAATAAAGGCATAAATCCCTATGAAAAATTTTGAATCACAAATCGTCGAATACATCAACAGCCAGAGGATATGTGTACTCGCACTCGAGATGATGGATGGCTCACCACACGGGGCGACGGTGCACTTTGCATATGATGAAAGTTCTGATCAGTTCCTGTTCGAGACTTCTCGACCATACCGCAAATGCGAAGCGCTTTTCGGCCGACCTGTCAGCCGCGCATCTATCGTGATAGGAGTCGACGAGAGTGTCATGAAGACACTGCAGATTGACGGGGAAGCGAGACTTGCTACGAAAGACGAGGAGTCTGGAATTTTCAACGAAGTTTATTTCAAAAAGTTCCCTATTAAGCTCAGTAAGAAGCATGGAGGGGCAGAGAATGTATTTTTCATATTCACACCGAAATGGTGGCGTTACACTGACTGGACGGGCAAGGAAGGGAAGGCGATATTGTTGTCGGAAGATAAATAGTATGCATCACATACATCACACACATGGATTTATCCTCTCATCGCGCGCAAGTGGCGAGGCCAATAAATTCATAACTATATACACTCGTGAGATGGGTCTAGTGCGCGCTGTTGTGCAGGGTGTTCGTTTACATAAATCAAAGCTACGCTTTGCATTGCAAGATTTATCTTATAGCAAGATTGATCTAGTACGAGGTCGTGATGTGTGGCGAGTGACATCAGCTGCCCATATATCTTCGTTCCCGCAAGCGCGCTCTGACAGTGAATCTATCACACTTATTGCACGTATCAGCTCCCTTATCGCGAGACTTTGTGATGGGGAGGAACCACAGATAGGTATTTTCGATGATTTTATCCAGGCTCTACATATACTCGATACAGACAAAGTAGAGAGTGCCGTCCGAGAAGCCCTCGAGCTCCACTTGGTACTGCGCATCATGAGCAAGCTTGGCTACATAGGGGACTCAGAACTACTCGCAAGCTATCTGTCTGAATCATTCGACCATACCAAGACGGAAGGCCTTCTTCGAGAGCGCAAGTCGATAATAGCCCATATAAACAAAGCTTTAAACGAGAGTATGCTATAATATAAATCATGCCAGAGGCTGATCACAACAAGATTGAAGATATCAAGAGGCATCTATATGATCCACAAGATACAACTACTCATCGTGCACACGATGGCGTACTGCATAGAGTGGACCATGATATTGCAAAGTCTTGGAAGCCAGAAAAAGAGCCCGAGAATGAAGCCCTAATACATGTTATGGAGAAGCCACCAACATCTGTATTCAAAAAGTTTTTTATTGGATCTATCGCGTTCTTTGTATGCGCGATTGCTTTTGCTATGTATATGTTCTTTGGGAACAATATATCTGTCTCAGGGGATAACATCGATATCGCAGTTCTAGGTAATGCCTTTACTAAGGGTGGGGAAGATCTACCACTTCAGATAGAGATAACCAATCACAACAATGCGAGTCTTGAGCTTGCCAATCTGATCATATCTTATCCACGTGGCGCATCTGATGACCCGACCGATGTCGTGCGCTTACCCCGAGACTCTATCGGTACACTTCTACCAGGTGCTAGAGTCACTCGCAATATAAAAGTAAATCTTTTCGGTGACGAGAAGTCTACTCGTGATATCAAGATATCGCTCGAGTATCACGCTCCAGGATCAAACGCTATCTTTACCAAGGATAAAGACTACAATGTCGTCATAAGCTCTGCCCCTCTATCTCTCTTGATCGATGCACCTAGTCAGGCTACTTCAGATCAGGATGTGAGTTTTAGCGTAACTGCTACACTGAACACTTCGTTGCCAGATAATGCAACTGTTATACAGGTCACATATCCAAACAGTTTCATATTTGAAAGTGCTGTTCCTGCCCCTACTGTAGGGAACTCTATCTGGCCATTGCAATCACTCTCTGCTGGGAATTCAGAGACGATAACGATAAAAGGCCGTCTCGTAGGCCAAGATGGTGATCAGCAAGTATTCCATGTCTATGCTGGGGCAACTACTCCGACTGATCAGTCGAAAGTAAGCGTAGTCTATAATTCACTATTGCAAACAGTAACTATCGCCAAGCCTTTCCTCTCTGCGCGTATCTTGGTCAATAATCAAGATCTTTCGAACTATGCCATCTCTGGTGGGCAGCTTGCGCATGCAGAAATAAACTGGGTGAACAATCTCCCAAGTCGTGTGACAGACGCTAAAATCATCGCCAATCTTTCCGGTAATGCTTTCGATAAAAATTCTGTTGATTCTATCGACGGATTCTACGACTCGGCCAATAGTCAGATAATATGGGATAAGAATTCTACTCCGGGACTTGCCTCTGTTGAGCCGGGTGCAAGTGGTACTTTAGGCTTCACTTTCCGACCACTATCACTGCTGGGATCAAAGGTATCTATCAATAGCCCAGAGATAGATATAGATGTAAGTATACGAGGTCAGCAACCAGCGGTCGGATCTACTTTCAACGACATCAACAACTTCTCAAAGAAGGTTATCAAGATAATATCCGATTTCCAGATTGCTTCATCTGCTAACTTCACTTCAGGACCTCTTCCTCCAAAAGCTGAAAATGAAACTAAGTATACAGTCACTTGGACACTCTCAAATTCTGCCAACGGCATATCTGGAGCAACTGCTAGATCAGTATTGCCTATATATATAAACTGGGTAGGAGTTGCGAATGGTTCAAATGAGAATGTATCTTACAATTCTGTCACTCGTGAAGTCTTCTGGAACATAGGTGCCGTTTCTCCCAACACTGGATTCAACTCAAATCGTGAGACTTCCTTCGTACTGTCACTGAAGCCATCGATTTCTCAGGTGGATTCTATACCTCAGCTTATGAAAGATGTATCTCTATCAGGCACAGATATATTTACTGGGACTACTGTCAATAGTTCTTCCCGACCTATTACCACCACCCTAAACAATGATCCGGCCTTTAAACCTGGGGACGATCGTGTTATAAAGTAAGTATGGATAAACAAGAAAACAACCTAATGGAGAAGATAATCTCGCTTTCTAAGCGAAAAGGCTTCATATTCCCATCTTCTGAGATATATGGGGGTATGGCCGGTATATATGATTATGGGCATTATGGGACCCTTTTGAAGGACAATATCAAGAATGCTTGGTGGCGTCATATGGTCCAGCTACGTGAAGATATCGTAGGGCTTGATAGTGCTATATTCATGCATCCTCGCACGTGGCTTGCATCTGGGCACATAGATAGCTTCAATGATCCACAGGTAGACTGTCGTAACTGTAAATCTCGATTCCGAGCAGATCATATCCTCGAGGAATTCGGAGTTCCTGCGGATAAGGCAAGCTTGGAATTCATAAACACAGAGCTTGATAAGCTACGCGCCGAGAAGAAGCTGGTATGTAGTAATTGTGGTAAGGCAGAACTGACAGAGGCAAAGTCTTTCTCTATGATGGTAAAGTCCAATCTGGGTTCACCTGTAGATGTACTCACAGAAGAGAACGCTACGTATCTGCGACCGGAAGCCTGTGGAGGTATATATCTAGAGTATAAGAATACCATAGATAGCCTGCACCCCAAGCTGCCATTTGGTATCGCTCAGGTTGGTAAGGCTTTCCGTAACGAGATCTCAGCTCGACAATTCATCTTCCGTACGCGCGAACTCGAGCAGATGGATGTGCAGTACTTCCATGACCCGAGTGATACCGCCTCGATATTTGATAACTGGAAGAAGACTCGTTATGACTGGTATCTGCTCTATGGTATTCCTGAAGAGAAGCTACGCTTCTACAAGCATGAGAAGCTCGCTCACTATGCAAGTGACGCTTATGACATAGAGTATGACTTCGAATCCCTTGGTGGATTCAAAGAGGTAGAGGGGATTCACGCACGAGGGGACTGGGATCTGTCTCAGCATAGCAAGTTCTCAGGTGTAGCACTCGACTACTATGATGAGGAGAAGAAGATGAGATTTACTCCGCATATCGTCGAGACTTCCGCTGGTCTTGCTCGACTCATGCTTATGTTTCTAGATAATGCGTATACCGAAGTACTGTCTGAGGAAGGTGACACTCGCGTATATTTAAAGCTCGACCCGAGACTTGCTCCAATCAAGGTAGCCGTGTTTCCGCTCTTGAAGAACAAGCCAGAGCTTGTCCGTGCTGCACATGATCTGTATCTGGAGTTACGTAAAGAATTCATGTGTGAGTTCGATGACAATGGCAACATCGGTAAGCGCTACCGCAGGCAAGATGAGATAGGTACTCCGTGGTGCGTAGTTGTGGACTTCGACACTATGACCGACGGCACTGTGACTGTTCGTGATCGCGATAGTGGAACACAAGAGCGCATAAATAAAAGCGAAGTTGAAAATTATATAAGAGAGAAGTTAAAATAATAAATAAAATATGCCAAAAGCACTAAAGAAAAAACTTAAAAATGGTTTGCGTGTGATCACTGTACCGATGAAGGACAATCCTACTGTTACTGTACTTGTACTAGTGGGTACCGGCAGTGATTATGAGACGAAAGATATCAACGGTATCTCACACTTCCTTGAGCACATGTGCTTCAAGGGGACTATCAAGCGCCCGAGTTCCAAGATGATCTCGCATGAGCTTGATGCACTCGGATGTCAGTACAATGCATTTACCGATCATGAGATGACTGGCTACTATGCCAAGGGAGATGCTAAGAATTTCAGCCGGATATTCGATGTGATATCTGATATTTATTTGAACTCTACTTTCCCTGAAGCTGAGATGGAGAAAGAGAAGGGGGTAATCATCGAGGAGATCAACATGTATGAAGACATGCCACACCGTCATGTCCAAGAGATGTTCGAAGAAGTGCTCTATGGTGATCAGCCAGCCGGCTGGAACATCGCAGGTCCTCGTGAGAATATCCGCAAGATGGTACGCGATGACTTTGTGAAGTACAAGAGTGCTCACTATGTAGCATCGAGTACTGTGATCATAGTATCTGGCAGCGTCACACAGAAAGAGGTTGACGCTCAGGTTGCAAAATATTTCTCGCATATTGAAAATTCAACTAAATCCAAAAAGGTAAAAACAAAAATATCACAGACAAAGCCAAATGTCCTGGTGAAGAAGAAGACTACAGATCAGACTCACTTCGTGCTCGGTGTGCGCAGCTATCCACTAGCAGATAAGCGCAACCCTATCCTATCAGTACTCTCGGGCGTACTTGGGGCTGGTATGAGCTCGAGACTTTTCAATAAGCTACGCGAGGACATGGGAGTCGCTTACTATGTACGTGCAGGTAACGACGCTTCTCTTGATCATGGATCATTCCAAATATCTGCTGGGGTAAATAATGCAAGAACACTAGAAGTAATCGGGGAGATACTCAAAGAGTGCGCAAAGCTCAAGACTGAATTAGTAGGGGCAGAGGAGCTTGCGAAAGTGAAGTCATTCCTCATAGGCAATATGAAGCTCTCGCTTGAGTCAACTGACGATATCGCGAGCTTCTATGGCGGACAAGAGATATTGCGAGGTGAGACTAAGACGCTGGAAGAGAAGATTAAAGATATCAATCGTGTCACAGCCCTGGACATCAAGAAGATAGCTAACCTGATATTCAAGAATGAGCACTTAAACCTTGCTATTATTGGGCCTTTTGATAGCAACAAGCTACTCTGGGGAGCACTGAAGTTCTAGTTCCACGAGTGTTTTTTGGCACTTTTTGTGTTATTATGTTTCCATATGGGAAACGACTCAAGAAACGTAAATGTGAATATCTCTACCGGAACGATGGTTCGGGCACTTGTCATAGGTATTCTGGTACTTGCCTTCTTTAAGCTGATAAACATCGTGCTTATAGTGCTTACGGCCATTGTGCTTGCCTCTTTTGTGCATTCAGCGGTTGATAAGCTCAAGCCATATATTAAGAATCGAACTGTTGCAGTGTTTTCTATTTACATATTAACAGCACTTGCGTTCTTGGGCCTTGCCTCTATATTCGTACCAGTATTCATCGGAGAGATGTCCTCTCTGGTATCTCAAGTCGGTAACTATTTGCCTGATAACAGCATCCTAAATTCATTCCAGCCCGATACTATCTCTGGCGCAAATGGGCTCTTTAGCGTCATATCAAACAATGGCTCATTGGGTGAAGTTATCAAGAGCACTCAGAACTTGGTGAATTCACTGGCTGGTGGATTCTTTAGCATATTTGGCCAAGCATTCGGCGGAGTGATAAATGTCGGACTTATCGTAATTATATCTTTCTATTTATCGATCAAGGAAAAGGGTATTGAGAACTTCTTGCGTATAATCATACCTGACCATATAGAAGAGTACGTGATCGAACTTTGGGCTCGTACGGAAAGGAAGATCGGCCTATGGATACAGGGCCAGATGCTCCTCGGAGTGATCATGGGAGTACTGACTTATCTTGGTCTCACAATACTTCGCGTGAAGTACTCATTCGTTATTGCGCTTGTGACTGCCTTATGTGAACTCGTTCCGTTCGGCATATTCCTGGCAATTATTCCTGCGGTGTTGTTTAGTTACTTGTCTGGAGGTGTGACTCTAGCTCTACTTTCTTTCTCCCTATACTTCATACTTCATCAGTTCGAGAACTATTTGATCTACCCACTTATTATCAAGAAGGTCATTGGAATATCACCGCTTGTCGTGATCCTCTCAATTCTTGTCGGGGCTGAGCTTGCCGGGTTCTGGGGTGTGATACTGGCTATACCTTCTGCTGTCTGCTTATTTGAATTCCTAGACGATATAGAGAAGAAGAAAGTCCTTTCACGCCAGAGCTAATATGTCCAAGAAGTTCTACATCACAACTCCGATATTCTATCCCAATGCGAAGCTACACATGGGCCACGCATACGTCGTCACTGTATGCGATATTTTGGCGCGCTACCACAAGCTCGCTGGAGATGACACTTACTTCCTCACTGGTTCGGATGAGAACACTGGCAAGATCTTAAAAGAGCTCGACGGTAAGAGTACTCAGGAGTATCTGTCTGGCCTGGTGACCAACTTCAAAAGTCTCTATAAATCGCTTGATATATCTTACGATCAGTTCATCCAAACTTCAGACCAAGCTCGTCACTGGCCGGGGGCGATCGCTATGTGGAACAAGCTCGTAGAGGCGGGGGATATATATAAATCAAAATACATAGGATTATACTGTCTAGGTTGTGAGACTTTCTATACAGAGAAGGACCTTGTAGATGGCAAGTGCCCTGTGCACCTATCTGTGCCTGAGAAGATAGAGGAAGAGAACTACTTCTTCAAACTCTCGAAATATACAGACATCCTAAAGACTAAGATTGAGAGTGGTGAGCTTGCTATTGTGCCGGATACACGCAGGAATGAGATCCTCGCGCTACTATCACGAGGGCTTGATGATGTGAGCTTCAGTCGACCGATCAAGAATGTACCTCATGGTATTCCTGTGCCAGGAGATCCAGAACAGGTGATATATGTCTGGTGTGATGCGCTGGTGAATTACATATCAGCTCTTGGGTATGGAACTGACGACACTACAATATTTGATAAATTCTGGCCTGCAGATGTGCATGTGGTTGGTAAAGATATCATCCGTTTCCACTGCTGCCTCTGGCCTGCGATGTTGCTATCTGCAGGGCTACCGCTACCGAAAACTATCTTAGTACATGGACTGATCACTTCAGGTGGGCACAAGATGTCGAAGACTCTTGGTAATGTTATAGACCCAATAGAGCTGATCAATGAGTATGGCGGCGAAGCGGTGCGCTACTTCCTCGCTCGTGAGATATCGGTATTCGAAGACGGGGACATGACACTCGAGCGATTCAAAGACTCTTACAACTCAGGCCTTGCGAATGGTCTTGGGAATCTAGCATCAAGAATCCTTACCTTGTCACAAAAGCACTTGGATAAATGTCCAGAGATTCCAGAGAAGACTGATTTTACAGAATACTTTGCACTATATGATTCTTTCGAGATAAATAAAGCTACAAATCTTGTCTGGGATAAAATTGCAGAGTTGGATAAATTCATCCAGGATACTGAACCATTCAAGGTGATAAAAGTAGATGAAGCAAAAGGGAAAGAACTTATCACCAAGATGGTGCTCGACTTGTACACTATCGCTCGCATGCTCAACCCGATAATGCCAGAGACGAACACAACTCTGAAGAAACTAATAAGAGAGAACAAGAAGCCGGAAGCCCCGCTATTCCTAAGAAAAGACTAGTATGCCTAAATACATAGATATACATTCACATATAAACTTGAATGCCTTCAAGGGAGACTACAAGGAGGTTATTCAAAGAGCACATGATAGTGGTACATGGGTAATCAACGTGGGTACACAGATCGACACTTCACGTCGTACAGTAGAAATTGCCAATGAATATGAGGAAGGAGTCTACGCTATCGTGGGCCTTCACCCAGTACACACAAGTGCGTCGTACCATGACGAGCAAGAACTCGGAGAGGGTGGGGCAGAATTCACTTCGCGTGGAGAGGTGCTTGATAAGAATGCATATAGAGAACTACTCGCGAATCCGAAAGTGGTAGGAATTGGTGAGTGTGGACTCGACTACTATAGATGCACCGAAGAGACTATCGCTAAGCAGAAGGAGGCCTTCATCGCACAGATAGAACTTGCCAATGAATTCGGGAAGCCCTTGATGCTCCATATCCGCAACAACAAGGACGACAAAGAACACAATGCATATACAGATGCGATAGAAATTCTAAAACAACATGCGAAGGTTAAGGGCGATGTGCACTTCTTCGCTGGCACGCCCGAGGAAGCGCAGATGTATCTAGACTTTGGATTTACGCTTTCATTCACAGGAGTTGTGACCTTCACCCATGACTATGACGAAGTTATACGCAATACCCCTATAGAGATGCTTATGGCCGAAACTGATGCCCCGTATGTCGCCCCAGTGCCATATAGAGGTAAGCGAAATGAGCCTGCCTATGTATCCGAGACTGTCAAAAAGATGGCCCAAATCAAGGGCTTAGACGAGGATGAGGTAGCAAAAATACTAGTATTGAACGCTAAAAGAGTCTTTGACATATAGGCTTATTTCTGCTATTATGTGAATACGTTTCGCTTGTCTGGGTCTTATAACCCCGACACAAGGTCCATAGCGAGGCTGTTTTTTATTAACAAATTAAGAAAATTATTAAGTTTATGAAGAAAGAAGAAGAGGTAGTTATAGAGTCTATGGATGATGCATCTACAGATGCTAAGGCTACTGTTTACGAGGTTGGTTACATAATGCTCCCTAGTATCGCTGAGGAGGCTCTAGGAGGTGAGGTTGTAGCTCTGAAGGATTCACTATCAGCTCTTGGTGCAGTATTCATCTCTGATGAGTATCCTAAGATGATCGAACTTGCACATGAGATGGCACGTTCTATCAACAACAAGAAGCAGAAGTTCTCTTATGGTTACTTCGGTTGGGTTAAGTTCGATTGTACTACTGCACAGACTGCAGGTATAAAAGACTTCCTAGATAAGAATGAGAAGCTCGTAAGATTCCTTATGATCAAGACTATTCGTGAGAGTACAATGTCTGTAAAGCGTCCATATGGCAAGACTGATGGTGCAAAGCGTAAGCCAAAGCCTGAGGAAGCTCTACCTATAAACGAAGAGGTTATAGACAAGGAAATCGAGGCACTTGTAGTATAATAGTTATATTAACCATAACTCTTAAATTATATGTATCTAAACAAAGTAATACTCATCGGTAACCTTACTCGGGATCCAGAACTCAAAGCAATTGCTTCTGGTAACAAGGTTTGTACCTTTGGTCTGGCTACCAACCGTGTCTACAAAGATGCGAGCGGTGCCCGACAGGAGAAGACAGAGTTCCACAACATTGTAGTTTGGGGCAAGACCGCAGAGAATGTCGCTCAGTACATGAGGAAGGGCAGTCAGATACTTGTAGAAGGACGCCTTGAGACAAGAAGCTGGGATGATCAGGCGACAAACGTCAAGAAGTATCGTACAGAGATTGTCGCAGATACTATCCAGTTCGGCTCGAAGGGAACTAGTGCACCAGCAAGTGGAGCACCAAAGTCAAGTGCACCCAAGGCAGAGTCTGCTGATTCAGAGCTTGATACTATCGAGTATCCAGATGAGCAGATCAATGCAGAAGATATACCATTTTAAAAGACTAATAAGTTAAATTTATGAAACAAGATTATTTCTCAGCCAACAATATAAAGCATATCGACTACAAGGACATAGAGCTACTCAAGAAGTTCCTCTCTCCTTCTGCTCGTATCATGGCTCGACGTCGCACAGATGTCACAGCTAAGAATCAGCGTATGCTCGAGAACGCAGTCAAGCGCGCTCGCTTCATGGGACTCATCCCTTAT
>JBAXNK010000020.1:0-11251 GCA_037133845.1 bacterium | reverse complement strand
GGTTTTTGAAACGCCCTTATATTTCTCCACATACTCAATGGTAAACTTGGCCCCATCAGGATTAACTATTCCTAATTTCTGCTCCATCTTTGTCTGATTGCCAGCGACATGATCTAAAATCTTTGCTATTTGAGATACGAGAGTGTCTTGTTCCCTAAAGGAGATGAACTGCTTCATCACATAATCTTGTGATACAGCTGGCATCTTGCTCATCTTATTCTTCACAGAGTCTATTTCTTCTTGATTCCTTGAGTCGTGATTCTTCAGGAAGGTAACCATATCAAAGCCTTGTGCGATCTCTTCATCATCATGAGTAAGCACTGTCACATATATGTCCTCGGCAAGATGACTTATGTCGGGATGATTTTTAAATTCTTCCACAAGAAACGGCATTGTGTATATCGCAAGGCGCACAATTCTTGCGGTATGCTCGGCGATATTATCCCCATCTACATAAGGATTGCCTATGAATCTATAGACTTTTTCTGCCCCAAGCTGAAAGTCGGTAAGAGTTTCTATTATATTTGAGGCATATTGAGGTGTTAAATTAGTATCTTTCATGTAACTAGTATTATATCCAATTAAAGTTTATATTCCCACCCTGGTTGCCAAGACCTTGTCTTCCTCCAATCTTGGGCCAGAGCTTCCTTCCAAGTCTTACCTTTGAGTAGAACATCCAGTGATAGCTGAGGAGCCTTATGCCCAACAAGGGCCACATGCTTGCCATCATAATTCTTCTTTAAAAATTCTAGAAAGTCTGCGACTCTCGCCTTCACGTCTTCATAGCTCTCCCCCTCTGGGAACTTATTATATATACACTCATCTTCCTGCATCGGCTCGACGATGGACGAGGGGGCCGCGTTGAGCTTACCATAGTTACACTCGCGCAATCTTTGGTCTGGGATAATAGTATAAAGGCCATCAAAAGCAAGTTTTGCAGAATCGTGAGCTCTTTTTAAATCAGAGCAGAATACTACATCGAACTTTTTATCCTTCACCTTATCTCGCAGATCTATCGACTGTTGTATCCCAAGCGGAGAAAGCTCGACATCGTACCACCCAGAAGAAATTTCCTTCTCATTATCAATTGTTGTGCCGTGAACAAAGTATGTTATTTGTACTGACATATTATATCTCGTAATTTTTTAATGATTCAATAATCGCGGTAACTGATTCCTCGGTGATATCTTCTGGCTTGATACTTGATTGGGTAAATATTTCCACCTCTATCGCTCGAATAGCATCATGGAGAATATTGCGCTTAGCATCTATCTCTGGGTGTAAGCCTTCGTAGCGTTTGCTCCCCTCTTCTATTCTACTATTCAGACTCACTACGCCCTGTGGTGCTACCCGAGAGTCTGCATAGACAGATATCTTGTTCTCGAGTGTGCCATTCTTATAGACGTTGTCCCAGTTATGGAAGTCTATAGCATGGATGTTGCTCAATACTTCATCACTTGCACCAAGCGCGCGGGCTATCGTGATGCTCCCTGCGTGCTCATCTGTACCGTACATCTGTCTTTGCTTTGCCTGCTCAATCTTCCAGTAATCAATCCCCTCGGGCTGATTGAACTCTGGGAAAAGCTCGAGATTGAACTTGATCAAGTTCGCCATATCGTGCAACAGGCACGCTTTTATAATGCTCTCCTTATCAACTTCAGCACCAATAGAATCACAAACGGCAAAAGCTACTGCCGTCACACGCAGCTGATGCATCGCAAGCTGTGGCATGATCTTGTAATCCTTATATATTTCAGTAATTTTCCGCATGTTATTTACCATCTAGCTTTTCTCTTAGCATGATATCGTACTTGCCATCTATCACTTCGTCCTCTCTAGGTACACCGAGCTCTACAAGCAGGTCCATGAGAGACCGCTGTATCTGCTCTCTCACCTCTCTACTATTCTCAGTGACGATCTTCTCTGCTTCGACGAATTCACCTAGCTGTTCCACTGTGTCGAGTACTATCTCGACATCTTTATACATGGTCTTTATGCGCCTCTTCTCTACTGTCACATCGCGCTTGAAGCCCATGAGTTCGATGATAGCCTCCATCTGATCTACGCTATCAAATACCGTCTCGTGCTCTATACAGTCCTGTCGACTAGACTGATTGATCTTTAAGGTCAGTATATGCTTGCCATTCTGGTTCCTAATCCTTAGTACTGGAATACCCTTCGGTGGTGGGAAGGCCTCAACTACGGGAGTGAATATATCATCTACCTGGTGTAGCTCCTCAGAGAACGTACAGCCAAGACTCTCAAGCTTTGTCTTGAGTGCCTGTCTGTTATTAAGCTTTGCTTTTACTTCTACTTCGTACATATGGGTCTAATATAGCATAAAATCCGCCAGTGGCGGATTTTATGAATAATTACTTCTTCTTAGTTTGTGTAAACTTCTCGTGAGGAGCCTCATAGTTGAAAAGCTCGCCTTCAGAGAACCAGTGCGCGATCTCCATTGCTGCCTCTTTGCTATCACCTGATGCATGAATAAGGTTAGGAAGGCCTATTCCAGCTTCATTCGCATGACTGAAGCTCATGTGTGAGTAGTCGCCTCGGATTGTACCCGGTAGAGCAGACTTGGACTCAGTAGAGCCTACGAGCTTTCGAACGATAGTAACAGCATCAACGCCTTCAAGTACAAATGCGATAACTGGACCCTCTTGCATCATGGCTACAGTTGTATCGAAGATAGTCTGGCCATGACGAGTGATCATCGTGCCGATTTTCTCATAATGGTGATGGTAGAAAGCTGTATCTGGTGATATCATCTTTGCACCTACTATCTTCAGGCCTACTTTCTCGAAGCGAGCGAGTATCTCCCCTACTATGCCACGCTGTACTGCGTCTGGCTTGAATACTATTAGTGATCGTTCTATAGTTGTCATATAAATAAAATAGGCCTTCTGGCCAGTACTTGTAATAGAGGAACTATAGCAGAAATAGACCCTTTTTGCAAAAGTATCATCTCTCTGATTTCTTGATAAATTTATCGAATGTTATAACAGAATATTCATCCAGATCAATCCCGTACTTCATGTATCCATCTTTGGGTCCAAGTATCAGGCCATCCTCTGGTCTTAGTCCAATCTCTTCGCCAGCCATTCTTGCCATCTCAATAGAAGCAGACTCTATCTCAAGATATGTGGGCATCTTAGGCCATGAGTCAATATCGAATACTGTTCCGCCTTTTACGTATTTAGTTCTTTTGTTCTCCTCTTCTCTCTTTATGATAAATCCCATTGCTAAAAATAAATCATAGGTTTTCTCATAGCTATCTACAACCACCTCAATCTCTTTGACCCCATCCCGACCTTCTTTATTTGTCTCTTTATAAGCAAGTGTCGTCTTGCTACCATCGGTTCTAAGCCGCACCCAAGAATCCTTGGCATTCAAGCGTAAATCTGGATAGTCAAAAAGGGCCCTGCGGAAATGATAGTCTCCCATTCTTGTAGCCCCAATATTAACTAGATTGTTCTCAATAGTCGGAACATCAACTTCTAGGTATGTTACTTCAAATTCTTCCATGTCTATATCTGATTATACCTCTCCATAATCTCAGCCTCTATCTCCTCACGTGGGCGACCGTACTTAAGATATGAGAGTTCCTTGATCTTATCCACCATGCCGAGCTCTCCCTTCTCTGGGGCCAAGGTCTTGATATTGAAAGGCTTCGTAGGTTGACCGGAGACAAGCATGGATACATAGGCATTGAAGTTATCTAGCTTGATGATGTCGGACGATGTGAAGACTGGCTTGAACTTAGTCTCGAGGAACTGTGCGTCTTCTGTACCCACGCGGAAGACTGCCATAGAGCCCACGTTACCAAAGATAGCGTTCTTGATACTGTCCTCTAGCTGGGAGATGTATTGGTGGGCAACATTGAGTGATAGTCTGTATTTACGAGCTTCGGACAAGATCGATGCGATAGAGTCTGTAGTCACGTTCTGGAACTCATCGATATAAAGATAGAAGTCATTCATCGGCTTGCCGAACATATCTACACGAGAGAGCGCCGCCATCTGGATCTTGCCGACAAGGAGAAGTCCGATCAAGTTCGCATTGATGTCACCGAGTCTACCTTTGGATAGGTTCACAAGTAGTATCTTCTTGTTATCCATGATCTCACGGAAGTTGAATGCCGACTTCTTCTGAAGTACTACTGGACGCATGATGTCGTTGGATATGAAGTTGTCGAACTTGGAAGATATGTACGGAACGAAGTTAGCGATAGACTGATCCCCTGTCGTCTGCTCAGCGCTCTTCCAGAACTCGCGAATGATCGGGTTCTTACACTTGGCGACCAAGCCATCACGGAACTCCTTGTTCCCGAGTACTCGAGTGATTTCAAGTAAAGTGCCCTCAGTATCCGGATCATCCATGATCAGGAAGGCGCTGTTCTTGAAGTACTGATCAAACATCGGACCCATAGATTCCTTGGTAAAGAGCTTGTTGAATATGCTCATAAGTTCGTTAACCACGAAGGTCTTCTGTTCTGGATACCTAGCATCAAACTCAAGCATGTTCAGGCCCATAGGACGAGCCGTGTATGCTGGGTCGAAGTAAATCACGTCTTCTATACGCTCTTTTGGTATACGAGAGAGGATAGTCTGGATATCGGTACCGTGCGGATCTATGTAGCAAACACCATCACCATTCTTGATATCTTGGGTGATCATGTTGAGCAATATGTTCGTCTTACCAGTACCCGTCTGACCAATGACGTAGAAGTGACGCATGCGATCCTCGCGTGACATGTGGATCGGTGTATCTACTCCACGATAGCTATTGATACCGAGAATGATACCATTGGTACCCATCTCAAGCGGCGCCGGAGCGATGCCAGACTTGGCCTGCTTCAGCTGAGGAGAGCTGCCAATACCCTGAGGAAAGTGGAAGACTGTTGAGAGCTCCTTAAGGTTCAGAGGCATCGACTCATGTTCATCAAAAGTCCTATATGAGTAATCGTGTATAAGGTGAGCAAGCTCCTTACCCTCTGGATGCACAAAGACAAATCCATTCCTATCACTCTCGGTGAACTGGTTAAAAGAAGACTCTACATCAGCAAGCATCTCTTTCGCGCGAGATTCGCTTTCTGCCGAAGTGATGATGCGGATATTGGTGGCCATGATTGTACTCTTGAGTTTCTCTGTGATATTCTCCACAGCCTTGTCATTGATCTTCTTCTCTTTCTCGTGTTTGGATTCGCCGAAAACCATGGATTTCGCTATAGAGCCTAGCTCTTTGGTAAACTGCCGTGTCATTGAGCTCGCAGTGCGTACAGACATACCAGACTTTACATCTGTAAGGATAATTTTGAAGTCCTGGATTATACGCTCATCCTCAGGACAGATCACGAGCTGTATAGATGCACCTTCCCCTGAGTGCTTCAGCTTCGTGAGAGTATTCAATATGATATTTAGAGGGTCATGATCAAGCGCATCATAGAGCTTGATAGGGTAAACATTGTGATTCGACAATCTTGCGTATGAAGCCTTTACAGAGCCTCCATCGGTAAATATATTGTAATCATCTGGTGATTCGATTATCTTGGCATTCGCATGTATACCGAGCAGCTGCTTCTCGAAAAGGTCAGACTTCTTCGAAGGTACGGCCGTATAGAAGACAAAGTTGTTCGATCCTTCAGCGATCGCTATCTCCAGAGTAAAGTGATTGCGATTCCTATTGTCCCTACCGTCCCCTATAGAATGCATACCTGCATAGAACTGCTCCATCATGGAGAGTAATTCCTTCAAACCCTTCTTATCAGTCTCTTTATCATCTGGATCAGGTAGTGTGATCTCGAATAGCTTCATATCGAGAGACTTGAAAAGTGGTGTCCCCTCCTTGAGTCCTGGAACTTTATGCACGCTGTATAGATACTGCACAAGGAAGCGATGAAAGTCATCATCGAGGTGAGGATTGTGCATCTTCTCGATTATCGAAAGCGCATTTATGACACCTTTATCAAGTAGTACGCCCAACATCTCTTCCATCTTGGCATCATGAGTCTCGGGCTTCAGGCGCAAGACCAAAGCTTCTGCAGCACGATCGTCCATAACTACGCTTTTGTGAAGGACATCTTCTGGCTCGAGCTTCTTGTACTCAGAGATAACTTCATGAGCGAGGTTTTCCCTGTTCACTTCTTGGCCTGTGGCATTCATAGTCGCCTCACGCTCTGCGATGTGTGCACGCAGAAATTCAAGCTCCTCTTGCGGACTCTTGAACCTCGGCATATTGTTTAGATTTAAATTCTCCACTACGGATATTATTATATCATAACGGCACAGTAAAAATATAAAGAAAAAGAGGCTTGAGAGCCTGTCGAGGCGAACACTTGAGCAGATTTAGAGCTCTAAATCTGCGTGCTCTTTTTATTTATGTTTTTACGAAGCAATAGTCAGTATCTCCGCATCACCTTCTGTGATGAGTATAGTGTGTTCAAAGTGGGCACTACGAGAGCCGTCAGATGTTCGAATAGTGTACCCGTCATCATCTTGGTCTATATCTGCCCGGCCGATGTTGAGCATTGGTTCTATGGCGATCACCATGCCAGGTATAAGCTTCTGCCCTTTACCCGGCTTGCCAAAGTTCGGCACGTACGGGTCCTCATGAATCTTTACTCCTACACCGTGCCCTGAAAGCTCACGAACTATGCCATAGCGACGCGCAACGAACTGCTCGATGGCATGACCGATATCCCCCACAGTGGCACCTCCTCGTGCAGCCTCTATGCCTACAAGTAGCGCTTCATTCGTATCGTTGAGAAGTTCTCTTGAGGCGCGGCTTATCTGCCCTACTCCTACAGTCACAGCATGATCGGTATATAGCCCTTTATACTTTACCCCCAGATCAAGTGACACCACGTCGCCCTCTTTCAGGATTACATCCTTCTTAGGAATACCGTGTACTATCTCGCTGTTGACCGAAGTACACAGCGATGCTGGGTAAGGGATATCTACGCCCTCTGGACAATAGTTTAGGAATGCTGGCTCGCCACCTGCCTCCTTGATTAGCTTGTATGCGTACTGATCAAGCTCAAACGTTGATACTCCAGGCGCAGCACGCTTGGCAACTTTGGCCAAAACCTCGGCAAGAATACGCCCCCCTTCACGGAGAGACTCTATTTGTTCGAGTGTTTTTATGATAACTGCCATATATACCTAAATACTAGGCTAAAACAGATATAGTTGCAACAGGTAGGGCTACTTGATAACAGTACCCAAGAATTCTTTGCCATCTATATAGTTCCTCAAATTTTCAATATTCCTACCGTTCATAATGGCGACTTCTATGCCCAGAGAATCTGCCTTCTCTGAAGCTATCGGGTCGAAAGGTGTACTCAATCCAGAAGTCCACTCCGCAGGGATAAAGCTTCTATATTCTGACCAAGAAACTTTCTCGAGTTTTCTAGCGTCAGGATACTTCTTTGGATCTTTATCGTACGCATAATCGATATTTGAAAGATTGATGACTTTCTTTGCACTCACCTGCTCGGCCATCATAATAGCATCATAATCAGTACTCCATCCGGGCTTCCATCCAGCCCCTATTACTATCGGCTCTGTGAATGAGGGTAGTACTGATGGGTCAACCACTACATGCTCTGCTGCGTACTTACCAAAAGACATCCGGATAAGTTGCGCATTTAGATGAGTGGAATAAATACCGATCCAATCACGATCTGTAACAGTCGCATCTATAATCTTGCCCAGAGCATCTTGATAGTGACGACAGGTTTTCCCCCCTCCTACGATTATCACAAAACGCTTACCCTTATCTACTTCGGAAATGATAAAAGAGCAGAAGGTTTTAATAAACTCAGGGTCAGGTAATTCTGGAATAACTATTGAACCGCCCAATGATATGACAATAGTCTCCTTGTTTTCCATATTATAGTGCAAGCTTAGCTATTAATTCTTGATGCACGTCTTCGATAGACTGCTCTCCGTTGATGGTATATATAGTATAGCCAGGCTTGTCTTTGAAGTAGTTCATCGCAGGGATTACTTTAGTCATATATTCATTGTATCTACTCTCAAGACCTGCGTCCGTATCGTCAGCGCGAGCACGCAGCTTGTTGCGGCGGATAGATTCCTCCTTGCCAACTTCGATGTATACGATACTGACCTGATCACGCTTGAAGAACTTCATCATCGCTTCGAACTCCCCTGCTTGAGGAACAGTGCGAGGATACCCATCAGCAAAAAGACTCTTCTCGGGGGTTAGAGATGTAGTGAGGATGTTTGTAAATATCGTATTGGTCAGGAAGTCGTCGATGTACTCCCCACGAGCTACCTTCTCGCGAACAATAGTCGATGTAAAATCGTCAGACGACATCATCTTGCGGAAAGCCTCCCCCGTACCCGCATAGACAGATTCACCCCCTCGAGCTGAGAGGAAGTCAGAAAGGAGCTTGACCTGCGTGCCCTTGCCAGAACCAGCAATACCAAAGAATACAAATGTTTTAGCTCCCATATACTCACACAATACAAGATTTAAGCTTAAAAATCAAATCCACCCTGGAACTGAAAAAGGCGCCGGCAACCTTTCCCAGATTGCTCAACGCCTCTATAATACTCGCCGAACTTTGATCCCTAGAGATTCCGAATAAACTCCTTGATGATGTCGTCAGCCTCGTCAGAACGACCGTCGAGACACAACTTGGCAACTTGCTCGACAACCTCCGCTGGTTTGTTAGGAATCATGCGAAACAATTCCAAACGATACCCACGAGAATGAAGCGAGCTCATCCAATACCCAAGATGAACGATTGACGCGGAGATGAGTAGCAGTAGTCCTACGACCGAACCTGTACGCCAAATAACCACAGTGTAGATCCCAAACAATGGCACGATAGCGTACTGCAATGAGAACTTTTGCCATCCTTCCTTATTGGAAAACCCCGCAAACGGCACAAGAAGGTAGGCCACCAGTGCCGTCAAGGTGATCGGCTCCAGCACCTGTAGTGTCGTCTCGATAGATCCAAGTTGGGAAAAAACTCCCACGACCACTCCTACAACATACAACAGTATGAATATGTACCACATGCGTTAATTCCTCTTTCCCTTTTCGAGTTGAATTAGTCGTACTACAGAAACCGGATTCTTTTCTTCTGTTAACAGACCCCAAGCATAAACTGCCACAGAAACATCTCTACCCTCTGATTTAAGCTCAACAGCATACCTGGAACTGCCTAACTTGATAGAGCCGTAAGCCTCCCATTGCTGGTCAAGCCGCTCTCTTCTCAGGTGGATACATCCGTGGATAGGAGCACATTCAAGCTGTCCCCCAACATCGAACCTACAGGATGTATCCTCGATGAGGGTGCTTGTGAACTGTACAAATTTGGGCCTGCTCCAGGATTCTGGGCGCTCATACCATCCATTATCTAAGACTGCCTGAACCAGGCGTATTGCCAACAAAAAAGGCTCTGACAAAATCATCTTTCTTCTCCTTTAAGGTACGTTTTACTTTCATAAAAAGACTAACACTAATTTTATATTATGTCAATCTATTTTACCAATTTATATTAAAATAAACTATATATAATAAGGTTTAAAAGATATATACATATTTTTGTTATATTTTATTGACATAAAAAGAGACTTGGTATATAATCCTTATATATGAAAGAGCAACTTATAAAAATCAAAGAATTATTGAAAAATAGCGGGTTTTTGGACAAAGAAGTAGTTATATATTTGACCATACTTGAGCTTGGTCGGGGCACTGTTGCCGAGATATCTCGCAAAGCCTCTATCAACCGCTCGACAGGGTACGTCATACTCGACAGTCTTGCCGGTAAGGGACTCGTGAGCATCTCTGGCAAGGAGCCAAAACAAGAATACGTAGCCCTCTCCCCTGCCAACTTGATCAGCTACTTGAGCGCTCAAGCTGAAACTCAAAAAAAGCTCGCAGAGAGTGTGAGAGAGATACTGCCAGAGCTGACTTCGATGTATAACACGGGAGACAGACCGAGAGTATTCTTCTACGAAGGGCTTGCAGGACTCGAGCATGTATATGAAGACTCACTCAGCTCTAAAGGAGACATTTACTCTACTTCTACATACGAAGAGATGCACGGAGCACTACCAAAATACTTCTCTACATACTACGAGAGACGCGCCAAGAAGAACATCTTCGTGCACACATTCGTTGCAGACACACCGCTTGCAAGAGAAAGAAAGGCTAATGATAAAAAAGAATTCCGAGACACATCGCTCGTACCACAAGACGAGTTCCCAGTGCCGACTGATATAGAAATCTACAACGATAAAGTCATGATCGCTTCGTGGAAGGAGAAGCTAGGGATCATCATCGAATCAAAAGAAATAGCAACTACACTGCGAAGCGTATTCAAACTTGCACTTGCTGAGGCTAAAAAATTGGAAAATAAATAGAAAAGACCCCTACCCAACCTCCCCCTTAATAAGGGGGAGGAGAAAGGAGGGGGTCTAGAATCTCTTAGTACTCTCTCATTGAGAGCTGGGCGTCTACCTTCTTGATAAGGTCGAGGACCACAGAGACAACGATCAGAAGTGCAGTACCACCGATAGCAAATGAAGTGATACCAGTGATAGAGCGTATAAGTAGTGGGAGAACCGCGATAAGGCCTAGGAATACAGCGCCCACCATAGTGATACGAGTCAGTACTGTGGAAAGATATTCACGTGTCGCTGTACCTGGACGTATACCAGGGATGAATGCACCCTCCTTCTGTAAGTTAGTAGCTATCTGATCTGGGTCAAAAGTCACAGCAGTGTAGAAGTAAGTGAATAGGAATACAAAGATGAAGTACGCGAGTGAGTATACCCAAGTATTGTTCACGAACCACAGAAGTCCATGTGATATGACCTGTAGGAAGTGATGAGTATTGTTCTCTAGGAACTTACCGATAAGCTGAGGGAAAAGGAGTATCGATAGTGCGAAGATTATAGGGATCACTCCAGCTTGATTGATACGAAGTGGTAGATAAGTCTGAGTCCCACCAGAAACACGGTTGCCACGTACCTGCTTGGCGTAAGTGACAGGTATTGGACGCTCTGCTTCTGTGATGATGATAGCACCAGCTACTATGACGAGACCAACAGCGAGGAATAGTATGTCCTTAGGTATATCAGATACTGTGAACTTGAATAGGAATTGTGAGAATTCTGTAGGGATATTCGCTACGATACCCGCGAAGATGATCATAGACAGACCATTAGCGATACCGAACTCTGACATAAGCTCACCGATCCACATGAGG
>JBAXNK010000019.1:0-11436 GCA_037133845.1 bacterium | reverse complement strand
ACCCCAATAACATCCTCCAGAGGGATGTGTCCTACCATTAGACGAACTGGCAATGTAAAACAAGGATATATTACCACAAATTCAGAAAAATGGTAGAATTAAACCCATGTACCACGTCACCATCATCGAAAACAGCTTAGCTGATAAAGAAATCCTCAAGAAGGTGCAGATTGTGAAAAGTCGCCAGTCGGGGAGCTGGGTACTTCACGATGCGCTTGTCACCGAGGATCAGATTCCTGAACTTTCCAAGAGCCTTGATGTTGGTCCTTGGTATATCCACCTATGGAAGTCAGGTTGTGATGATGTGAAAGTTATATTCAAAGACAAAATTTTCGATATAAAGTTTTCAGATAAATCTACATGGGAGGAAGCGGTGAACTATGGTAGATCACTCAATATCCCAGAAGCGCAACTCGATTTTCCTATCGACTAGTTTCTGCAAAAGTGAGTGATCATTAATTTCTCTGCACCCTATTTCTCTATCGGCAATGTGAACCAGAAGCGAGTTCCCAAGTTGAGCCCTGGGGAAGAGACATTCATCGTACCACCTTGTCGCTTGATGAGGCTCCTCGAGATTGAGAGTGCGAGCCCCGTGCCCTCGGTATCAGCTTTTAGGGCATTGTCACCACGGAAGAATTTCTCGAAGATCTTGTATATATCTTCATTGGCTATGCCGATGCCGGAGTCTTGAATCGTCCAGGTTATATTCTTCTCATCTTTTGATATAGAGATATTAACTTCGCCATTTTCTGGTGTGTACTTTGCGGCATTCTCTATCAGAGATTGAATTACGAATTTTAGGCTCTTTTCGTATCCTTCAATTTGTGGCAGACTTTCTTCTGATTGAAAGGCGAGTCTGATCTTCTTGTCTCTTAATAGTGGTCCCATGCTCTGTATCACTTCACTTGTGATAACTTTTAAATCAACAGGGGAGAATTTGTAGTTCTCAGACTGAGTTTCTAGGTTTGTCACATCTAGGAGTTTGTTCACGAGGCTCACGATGAGTTCATTGGACTCTGCTAGGTTCGTCACCAATGCGTCAGTTTCTTCTTTGGTGCGTACTTGGCGTAGCTCGTCGACGATGTAGTGTATGTGGGTCAGCGGTGTTCGAAGTTTGTGTGCTGCGATGGTGATGAATTCTTGTTTAGCCTTCTCTGCATCACGAGCACTCTTTATAAACAAGTACGCGATATAGACTGCGACGATCGCTGCGACTACAGAGAAGATCCAAGGGCTAACACCGAATCTGTATTGTAGGAATCCGCTGAGCGCGCTTAAGCTACCTATGACCCAAGATGTTATACCTATCATGATCGCTGTAGAGAAAACTCTTTTTACAAATATGAATATGTCAAAGAGTCCGTGCGCGATGATGGCATAGGCCATGATAAAAGGGTAGATAACAACCAGGAAGTTCCCCCATGGGTAAATATTGAGGCCATAGCAGATAGAGAAGTTGAGCAATCCTCCCAAGTATCCGACAATAGATGCAAGGATGAAGTCCTTGATCTGGTTCTGTCTCTCCTTGGGCATATTCTTTGAGTCGAGATACAGCTTGGTGTGGCTGTATCCAGTCATGACGAACCACCATAAGGTGAGTATGTGGAAGGCGATACCAGGTCGCGCCCAGTATAGAGATCCGAACAGGAACTCAACGCGCGGTATGTAGTATGGAGTGAAAGCAGAGATCGCAAGTGCGAGCGTGATAGCGTAAGAGCCGATGAGTATCTCCCTGTCTTTCCATGGTGCATAGAGATATGCGAAGTGATAGAACAGTACTGGCATCCATACTATACCTAGGCCCATGGCAAGCCTCCAGTATAGTAGGGCCTTTGTAGGGTCGACTGTCGTACCTATGAGTGTACCGAATGCTCCCCAGCAACACAGTGATAAGGTGTAGATGATCCAGAGCTTGTTCGCAGGCTGAGCCTTATTCTGTGCATAAACAAAGTACCCGAGCGGTAGTGCTGTAACTAGTATTAGGATTTCAGAGAGGGAGAATGGATTCATTTCGTCAATAGGCTTCTTACTTTCTTCACTACTTCCTGAGGGAATAAGTTGGCTTTTACTAAGTAGTCTACTGCACCTAGGTCCAGGGCACGCTTGATGTCTTCATTGCTACCCAAGTTGCTGAATATCACAACTGGGATTGCGGCAAGCTTCACATCTCCCTTGATTCTTTTGAGGATCTAAAATCCATCTACTTCTGGGAGGATGATATCAAGCAGGATAAGGTCTGGCACTGTTTTCAGGAGGATAGCTTCTGCTTCGTTCCAGTTTTTGGCGACAAGCATATTGAACTTGTTCTCTATAAACCTACGAACAACTGTGTTTACTATAAATGCATCGTCTTCAATTATCAAAATTGTTTTATCCATACTATACATAATATAGTAACATACCTATCTAAGGGTGTATACTGTGTATAGTGGTTGCTAATATCCATAAAATATATGAAAGATAGATCCTCCTCCTACTTTATAACCGGCCTCATGCTCATATTATCTATAGTTATGTGTGTTACTCGCGCCACTCCTGTCTGTCATCGTTCTGACGATTATTTTTGGTGTCCTTATAGATCCTATCTATGATTTCTTGCATAGGAAGTTTGGAGCCACGAGTGCGATACTGGCCACTATCGTATCGATCACTCTAGTCGTCATCGCCGTAGCCCTCTTTGTAGTTATGCAGATTGTAGGTGAGGTGGGGAACCTCCTTGCTAGCATCAAGTCGGGAGCCATCGTTCCTAGTACTATCATATCTCTATTGCAAGGGAAGATCGATACTCTCATACCTATCGCTCATATCAATATCCTGTCTTCACTCGAATCATCTATAACCTGGTTCATCAATCAATTCCAAAGCATCTTTGCGAGCGCGCTGTCTGTTGTCCTGACTATCTTCTTCACACTAGTATCGCTATTCTACTGGTTTAAAGACTCGAGTAAGTTGAAGTTGGCATTTTTGGAGATCGTGCCACTTTCAAAGGATGATGCAGGGGAGATCCTCGATAGCCTTTCTCTCTCTGTCTATTCTCTAATCCGGGGGACATTGTTCGTGGTGATATTACAAGGAATACTTGCCTATATTGGCTTCGTGGTCTTCAGAGTACCCAACGCTATTTTGTGGGGAAGTGTTACCATGTTCTGTGCATTGGTACCGACCTTCGGTATTGCCCTGATTTTTGTGCCCGTAACTGCTTACTTGTTCTTCTTCGGACATACAGCTGGAGCCATCGGAGTCGTAATATGGGGGACTATTACGGTAGGACTTGTTGATAACCTACTCGGTCCACGCCTCATGAGCCGTGGTAGTAATCTGCACCCACTATTCACGCTCTTCGGCGTCGTTGGAGGTTTAGAATTGCTGGGCCCTATCGGCGTTTTTGCTGGCCCGCTTATCATAAGCCTATTCTTTGCTATCTGTAAGCTATATCTTTCGCACAAAGAAAAAGCCGTAGAATAAATGCACACTCTGTTTAATCAGGAATGTGTGGTATAATGCTATCTATTAATAGTAAACTTAAGTCGCCTGCGTGTAAACTATGGCGCACCAATGAAATTATATGCCTGAATTAAAAGCTTTATGTATGAAGTGTCGTGATGCTAATAACAAGCCGACAATGCAAGTGATGAAGAATGTAAAAGTAGAAGAGAAGAACAATCGCTACTCTGCGAAGGGTCAGTGTACTGTCTGCGGAGGTAACATGTTCAAGTTCATGTCCAAGGACGACGCTGCTAAATTCCAAGCTTAATGTCAACTCGTGACCCGATCACGCATATAGAGATGCAAGACATCAACAGTACCGGCAAGCTGAACTGGCTTCGCGCGGCTGTTTTGGGTGCCAATGATGGCATCGTATCTGTATCTTCTGTTATTGTTGGTGTTGCTGGTGCATCGAGTAATCTCCGCTATATACTCACTGCGGGTGTCGCTGCGATGGTGGCGGGAGCACTCTCGATGTCAGCGGGGGAGTATGTCTCCGTCAGTACCCAGCGTGACTCTGAACGCGCACTACTTGATAAGGAGCGACAGGAACTCAAAGATATGCCTGAGCGTGAGCTCGAAGAGCTCACGCAGATATATCATGGTAAGGGGCTTTCTCGTGCGACTGCTGAGGTGGTAGCACGAGAGTTAACGGCGCACGATGCGTTTGCTGCACACGTAGATGCAGAGCTCAATATAGATCCAAACGATCTGACGAACCCGTGGCATGCAGCTTATGCCTCGGCTCTTGCGTTCCTATTCGGTGCGACCATTCCAGTCATAGCAACTATCGTCACTCCAGAAGCCTGGAGAATACAGGCAATCTTTGCCTCTGTGATTGTAGCGCTGGTCATCACAGGAGCACTATCTGCGCACAGTGGCGGATCAAGCAAGAGAGTGGCTGCGGTCAGAGTTGTTGTTGGGGGAGTTCTTGCGATGCTTATCACATATGGTGTGGGTAAAATATTTGGCGTATCTGGATTATAATATGCAAGATATAAAAAACCTTTTTTATAAAATTATCGAGAACACTGCCGAGTGCTATCGAGGCAGGAATTTATTACTACAGTTTGGTGCCTTCTTTCTGACGTATATACTTGTGATATCTGGTTTTGATTATTGGTATTTTAGACACACAGATGTACTAGGTGGAGATACTATATTCTTCTTACCAGCGCTCATAGGGTTCCTCGTGCCTATGGTTGTGCCAGCTTATCTGTATATAAGTGGCAAGATTCACAAAGATTTAAAGATAAAGAACACGGCCTACGCACTATTACAGTCTGCTGGAGTTGGACTTGGGATGTCATCTTTCTATAAAACCCTCACGGGTCGTGTGCCGCATGCGTTTCGATTGATCTCGCAAAGTGTCATCGATAACAGTCATGACTTTAGGTTTGGTTTCTATCGCGGTGGAGCTTTCCAGGGTTGGCCGAGTTCTCATACAACAGTTGCCTTTGCGATGTCTTTCGCTCTGGTTGCTCTTTATCCTGGTAATAATTTAAGGCATAAGCTCATAAGATACGGAGCGATTATTTATGCGTTCTATATAGGTATCGGAGTCTCGATGAATATACATTGGTTCTCTGACTTTGTCGCAGGTGCTATTCTCGGCGCCATTATCGGCACAGTCATCGGTAAGTCTTTTTATAAAAGAATAATGGGTGTATAATATAATTATTAAAAATATAATCTATTATATTTATTTATGGCTAACATTGTTATAGAAGAGGCTCCGGTTGCAAAGTTTGTGTTTGGGGATACTAGAGTAGCATGGTTCTGGCTAATCGTTCGACTTTATCTCGGATGGGAGTGGGTCTATGCAGGATATGAGAAGGTGATCAACCCTATGTGGGTCGGACCTACTGCTGGTGGACCTATCACTGGATTCATAAACGGTGCACTTGCCAAGACGGCAGGAGCACACCCAGATGTGGCTTCTTGGTACGCATCGTTCCTGCAGAATGTAGTCCTGCCTCATGCGCAAGTCTGGTCTATGGCGGTTGCTTATGGTGAGCTCATCGTGGGTATCGCACTCATAGTCGGACTTCTGACTGGTATCGCTGCTTTCTTTGGATTGTTTATGAACCTCAACTATTTACTTGCTGGAACTGTTAGTACGAATCCAATACTTTTTGTTCTTTCTATCGGTGTCATCATGGCCTGGAGAGTCGCCGGATGGATAGGTCTTGATCGATTTGTATTGCCGGCTCTAGGTACTCCTTGGCAGCCGGGTAAAGCCTTTAAAAAGTAGTTCTCCTCTAGTATGCATCCAGTTACCATATTCTTCTCTGTATTTTTAATTACAATTATCTGCATCCGTCTATTCCTACTTAAGTGGAAGATTGCGAGTCAGAATCTATTCCCATGGCTTAAGGTCCGTGGGTTCTATGTGCATCACTATATGTACGGCCTCTCCATGATGCTAGTAGCTTTCTTGTTCAGAGGGACTATGTTTGGGTTGGTGATGTATGCTGTAGGGCTCGGCTTTATCATAGATGAAGTACCAGCGCACTTCATCGGGCGTCAGACGTGGGATAACTATTACAAATGGCGCTTTAATGATTGGGTCATAGCCTTTGTTTTCCTAGTATATGTGCTACGATTTTACATCGTATACCCGATGGTCTAGTGTGGTATAATGGTGGCATGGATCAAAATCAAACAAAACTAAAGACTAGTGCGAAAGATTTCTTCTTGAATCTGGGTTCTATCATCGCGCTCGGTACTGTTATCGTGAATTTTATAACTTTATTGTTTACAGTTATAGAGAAAGCCTACCCACCAGTGAATGGGTATGAATACAGTCTCAATGCGCTCTCTTATTCTAGCTTTAGTAGTTCATCTATTAGTTGGCCAGTATCTTCTCTTATAATATTCTTCCCACTATATATCCTCCTGATGTGGCTACTAGAGAGGGAATACAAAGTGGAGCCAGAGAAGAGGGGTCTTGGTCTCCGCAAGTGGCTTGCGTACGGGACACTATTTATCGCAGGATTGTGTATCGCATGGGATCTAGTTACTGTTATATACTACTTCATCGATGGGCAAGAGATGACGACTGGATTCATGCTTAAAGCCCTATCGATACTAGTAGTGGCACTCGCTGTGTTCTTCTACTATATATCTGATGTGTTGGGTAAGATTAACTCGGTATCAAGGAAGATCTGGGTGGCGGTCTCTTCAGTAATAGTTATCGGCGGGATAATCTGGGGATTTTCTGTTATAGGCTTACCTCATACGCAACAACTTATCCGATATGATGAACAGAAAGTGGGAGATCTACAGAATCTTAATTATCAAGTACAAGATTATTGGAATATAAACAATAAACTGCCTTTGGTATTAGAAGATATAATGTCCTGTAAGGTAGTTAGTAATATTGTCACCAATCCACCTATTAGGCAGTCTTGTTCAGATGGACAAACAATGAAGAGGTATGAATACAAGAAAACAGGCAACAATACCTACTCTCTCTGTGCAGAATTTAACAAGGAATCACAAGTGGGTGTACGAGGGGGCTACTCTTATCCTGACTATAACAATACTTCTTGGGCTCATCCCGCGGGATACTTCTGCTTCCCTCAAGTAGTAGCGAGTCCTCTAAAAGTTCCACCGACAGCTATTCCGATAAATCAATAATCTATGATATTCAAGTCTAGACAGATACGAGGCGCAGGTCGCGGTAAGGGAATTGGCTTTCCTACTATTAATCTCACGATACCAGATAGCTTGGTACTCGATGATGGTATATATGCTTCATGGGTCGAGATTGAAGGGAAGCCCTATAAGGGAGCACTGCACTATGGGCCAACTCCAACATTTAACCAGAAAGAAAACACTCTAGAAGTCTACTTGCTCGATATTACAGATGATAACTTTCCAGAGACTGTGGATAAGGATATTACTATTGATATAGTAGAAATACTGCGTGGAGTTGAGAGGTTTGAAACAACTGATGCATTGGTGGAGCAGATTGCTCGTGACGTAGAAAAGACCAGATTGATACTCGGCTGATATTATGAATCAAGCACACTCAATCTTAGAATTCCTTATCAACTACCGCTATGTAGCATTGTTGCCTCTTGCGATACTTGAGGGCCCTATCCTTTCTCTTGCTGTTGGCTTTCTTGCTCACCTTGGGTATTTCAATTTCGCGCTTGCCCTAGGCGTGATGATATTGGGGGACTTTATCCCAGATACCGCCTACTACTTCATAGGATATTGGGGAGATAAAGATGTTCTAATAAGAAAGTATGATACTCAATCTAAGATAGTCTCTAAGAGTATTGGACATTTTGAGAAGTTCTGGACAGAGCATCCAGTAAAGACGATGTTTATCAGTAAGCTTGCTTATGGCCTCAGTACTTTTCTTCTGATCACTGCAGGAATCGCACGTATGTCATATAGGAAATTTTTTACTCAAGCATTTATCGTTACGATTTTTCAGTATGGGACGTTGATGGTGGTTGGGTATTATCTGGGTCAATCGTATGAATCAGCTGCCCCGTATGTAAAGAACACAGGGATTATAGTATCTGCTGTTGCTGTCGTTTTCCTTGTGGGTTACTTCTTGCTCCAGAAGTACATGCGTAATAAGATTATAAATATGGAGGAATAAATTATGAAAAGTTGGATTAATAAAACTAAAATACACTGGCAAGATAAAAGCTTCCTAATCATGTTGTTTACGAGCTTATTATTCCTGCTACTGAGCTTCGTTGTCAACTTCTATGCTGGGACATATGCGAGTGAGAAGGCTAGCCAGTCTGTGACGGACATAGTACTGTCTAATACTCGTGCTTATGACGTAGACGGCATATTCATATACGGGCCTTTCATTCTGTGGATATTTGTAGCGGCATTCACTATCTATGAGCCCAAAAGGATTCCTTTCACTTTGAAAAGCATAGCTCTCTTCCTGGTCGTACGATCAGTTTTCATATCTTTGACACATATAGGACCATTCCCTGGAGATCCAACAGGGGCTATCGTACAGGGTAGCGCCTTGATCAAGCGGTTTACTTTTGGCGCAGATTTATTCTTCTCGGCTCATACTGGACTACCATATCTGATGGCTCTTACTTTCTGGGATCATGTGTTTATGAGGTGGGCGTTAGTCATTACCTCTATATTCTTTGGTATTGTGGTACTTCTTGGTCACTATCACTACTCGATAGATGTGCTATCTGCCTTCTTCATAACTTATAGTATTTTCCATATTGCCCTACACATATTCAAGAAGGATAGAGAGTTATTTATGAGGCCATAATTTTCATGATTTTTTCATAATTATGTATCATAATTAGAATTGTGTATAATTAATTTATATTAATAAACATATGAGAAACTATTACTTAAATACAAGAAGGGTTCGTGCGATGTTTCGGGATCCTGTCGTGGAGGCGGTTATTACTAGCTTCGTAACTATCGTTGTTGTCCTTGGTATTGTTTTTGGGCTTGCTTGGCACTACCGTGCAAAAGTTTTTGCCCTACTAGCGAAGAATATATCTAAGGACCTGGCTGTAAATGAGAATACTCTCGTGTATCAGCCAGAAGTAAAATCTAGTGGCGATGAGCCTCAAGTGACTATCCCTAAAGAGTATTCTGTGGTAGATGCAGTAAAGATCGCCAAGCCTGCTGTTGTCTCTATCGTAGAGAGTAAAGAAGTTCCCAAGTATGATGTGAGTTATCAGCAGCAAGATCTTGGGCTCGGATTTTCTGTGCAAACTCCTGATTATGTACAGAATGGTACAGAGAAGAAGGAGGTCGGTAGTGGGTCGGGATTCATCATATCTGCCGATGGGCTTATCGTGACGAACCGTCATGTGGTTGCAGATAAAGATGGCATATATGAAGTCCAGTTAAACAGCGGTAAGAAATATCCCGCGAAAGTCCTTGCTCGTGATTTGAACTTAGATGTTGCTGTTATCAAGATACAAGCAAGTTCGTTGCCATACCTCTCGTTTGCTGATTCAGACTCTCTTGAAGTCGGGCAGAGCGTGGTGGCCATAGGTAATGCGCTCGGTGAGTTCAAGAACTCGGTTTCTGTGGGTGTAGTGTCAGGGCTCTCTCGCTCTCTCGTGGCAGGAGGTAGTACAGGGCAATCAGAACAGCTTGATAAAGTTATCCAGACTGACGCGGCGATTAATCCAGGCAACTCCGGAGGACCGTTACTTAACCTTGAGGGTCAGGTTGTCGGTATCAATGTTGCAACTGTGATCGGTTCGTCAAATATAGGCTTCTCTATCCCTATCAACAGTGTGAAGAATGTTATCAGTTCGGTTGTGAAGACGGGTATTATCGTTCGACCGTATGTGGGTATCCGCTATCTTCCTATAAGTCCAGAGGTAAAAGACAAATTCAAGTTATCTGTGGATTACGGTATACTTGTGGCAAAAGGAGAGGGCGATAAAGATCCGTCGGTTGTGCCTGGGGGTCCAGCAGATAAGGCGGGTATCGTAGACGGTGATGTGATACTTGAAGTGAATGGGCAGAAGATCAATAGTGACTTCTCTGCCATTATTCGCGGTAAGAAGGTGGGGGACTCGGTCACATTTAAAGTCTTATCAAAAGGAGTGGAGAAAACAGTGACACTGAAGCTTGAGCAGCCTCCAGCGGATTTATAAGAAAAAGCGCAAGGCCAAGCCTTGCGCTTTTTAAATTATTAAAGGAAATTTTTCCAGCCCATGTATTCTTTGGGCTTTTTATTGTCTTCGGTATTTGTATTGTGATACTTGGCGTTCTTTTTCTTTGTATATAAACGTTCTACTTTACCATCAACGACATAGTATATGAGCTGACCGATGGGCATGCCTGGATATATGCGCACAGGCTTACTAGTTGATATCTCAAGTGTCCAGTAACCACAGAATCCTACGTCACCCTTACCAGCTGTGGCATGTATATTTACTCCGAGTCTCCCAGTGGAAGATTTACCTTCCAGGAAGGGGACGTGTTTATGAGTCTCTGTGTATTCGAGAGTTGAAGCTAAGTATAGTTGGCCGGGTTTAAGAACGAATCCCTTCTCAGATATCTCAAAGTGCTTCACCTTGTTGTGCTTCTTGGCGTCTATGGTCTTGTCTGTATATTGAGCAAAGTATTTCGATAGGTGCACATCATAAGAGTTGCCTCCCATGTTCTTGATGTCAAAAGGTGTAACTAGAATCGTGCCCTTCTTTATTTCACTTAGAATCTTTTTATCGGATAAAATCATAATAATTGAAGTTTCTCATATTTATAAATAATGTCAAACTATTTCAGTGTTATATCATGCTCGCCTCGCTTGATGTCGAAGCGGTCGATATCGGAGTCCAGGTGCATTGTCAGGCCATATGATGATCCGAAGAGTTCTGAGAGAGTATCTGCCATTTGCTTAGCTCTCTTGCGTAGTGTCGGGTGTACGAAGCGTGTTGCGCGTAGTTCGGCGAGGTAGACGAGGGCGGGTAGGTTACCTGTGAGGCGATTAGAAGTCTTGTATCCCATAGCGGTGTAGTACTGCATGTCTTCTTTTGAGATGTTGAGCTTGGAGATACTCTCTGCTTGCTTCTTTAGGAGTTCTTGTGCATTCTCGCGTACATCGTATGGTAGCTCACTCATATACCAATCTTCAAATCCCAAGTCCATAGTAAGCAGTGGCATCCTCTGGGTGACTGCACGATGGCGCTGGATATCGCGGAATGATCCGAAGTCGAGTAAGAATTCGAACTGTAGGTTGCCTGCTTCTGCTAGGTACTTGGGCAGCTCAGTTTTCGCAGGGCGAGCTTCAAGGATATTCTTCGGTAGTAGATTAACATCGACAGAATTATTGGTGACTTTGAAATCTGAACAAGCGGTATCGTGATGATAGTACCCATTCTCCATGAAGAGCTTATTATACTTCTCTGTCTCTTCGTACCGCTTGTGACCGAATGAGTTGGGGAACGCAGTGATAAGGGCCTGCTCGATAAC
>JBAXNK010000018.1:0-11883 GCA_037133845.1 bacterium | reverse complement strand
CCTCGTAGTTCAATGGATAGAACAGTTCCGTCCTAAGGAATAGATGCACGTTCGATTCGTACCGAGGGCACACCACTAGCTACTCTTTGATACCTAGGAGCTCCATAACCTTTGGCTTATTGAAACCAATGATTAGATTATTACCGATCTGGATAACTGGTACACCAAGCTGACCACTCTTCTCTACCATTTCTTTCCTCTTAGCCTGATCAACACCGACATCGAAGTCTTCGTAGGCTACACCCTTCTCCTTGAAGTAGTCTTTTGCCATATGGCAGAAGTGGCATGATTGTGTGCTGTAAATAAGTACTTTTTCCATGTATTTTATTGGTTATTTGATAATTATTGCTTTATTATAACATACTGACCAAAAACCTAGAACATGTGCGGAATGGGAGAATCGAACTCCCACCCAATGCTTGCTTCGGGAACAAAGTGCGGGATACGAGAATCGAACTCGTGTCTCAACCTTGGGAAGGTCGCATGCTACCATTATACCAATCCCGCACTTTGTTTCTGAACTTGAGAACTGAAATAGTATCATATACTATTTCAGAAGTTCTGCCACTAAACTAATTCCGCTTAAACAAGCTTTTTATGAATCCCCAGAAGCTCGGTTTTGGTACGGCCTGAGGTGATTGAGCTTGCCTTGGACTCTCATCTACTATATTTACCACACTCTCACCAGCTTTGGCTACCTGGTATTTATCACGGATAGTCTCTTCTATCCCCTCATCTGTACTGAGCTTGGCGATATTAGCATCAAGCTCCTCTTGCCGTGTGCGAAGAGTCTCAATGTTCTCAAGCTGGACTATCTTCTTCTTCCTAGTCTCAACCTCCTTCTGGATAAGACCGATCATATTATAGGCGAATATAACTAGTATACAAAATATAATCAGTAATGATATCGGCGAGTGCCAAAGCTTATTCTGATTGATCTGGTTTTTATCCTTGAATTGGGCCATATTTATGTGCTATGATTATAGCATGATTTTCAAAGCAAAGAACAAAAGACGGATAGAGAGAATGTTTGGAGTTATCGCCGTACTGGTCATAATCAGCATGATACTGCTATATTTGCCAAACCTAAGGTAGCAATAATCTAATTATCCCCGCTCTGCATCATCTTCATAAAGACATCGTGCGAGATGTTTACTTTTCCTGTGGATTGCATGCGCTTCTTGCCCTTCTTCTGCTTCTCGCGAAGCTTCATCTTACGAGTGATATCTCCACCGTACATATGCTGAGTCACATCCTTCATGAAGCCTGACACAGACTCACTGGCGATAATGCGCCCCAAAGCTTTGCCCTGTATCTTGAATGCAAATTGCTGACGAGGAATAACTTTCTTTAGCTTCTCTACTTGAGTACGAGCTTCTTCTTCGACACGCTTGCGCGATACTACCCGAGTAAATGCTGGCATCACTTCATCTGCCACTATTATATCAAGCCTAACAACATCTGCAGTTTTGTACTCACCGATCTCGTATGAGATAGATGCATAACCAGAAGTAATACTCTTCATATCATCAAAGAAGTTGCGCATGAGCTCGCGTAGTGGCATCGAGAGCGATATCGATGATCTATTGTCGCCAAAGTTTTCTGTAGCTTCAACCTCCCCTTCGTGTTCGTATAGGAATGGCATGAGCAAGCTCGTATAACGAGATGGAGCGATAATCTTCACGTTCACCCAAGGCTCTCGGATATCTGCGATATTGCCATCGTCTGGGAAGAGGTGTGGTGAGTAAACAACCTCCTCTTTACCGCTATTGCGTAGGGTTACTTTGTAAGTGATTGATGGCATGGTTATCACAAGCTCTAGATCAAACTCACGGTGAAGTCGCTCGGTGATAATCTCAAGGTGCAACATACCAAGGAACCCACAGCGGTATCCACGACCCAGGGCCCCTGAGGCCTCCTCTTCGTAAGAGAAAGATGAATCGGAGAGTCGCAAAGTAGATAGGGCCTGCTTGAGCTCATTGAAGTCATCCTGACTCTCTGGGTATATAGACGCCCAGACTACAGGCCTAGGATTCATGTATCCAGGAAGTGCAGGCGCAGGATTGCTAACGTATGTTATCGTATCTCCAACCGATGCGATACCCGGCTTCTTGATGCCTGTGACTATATAGCCTATCTCCCCTGTTGCGATACTTTCACGAGGGAATTCTTCTGGAGAGAATGTGCCAACCTCAAGAGCGATGAACTTCTCGCTTGATACGGCGAAAAGAAGCTTGTCCCCTTTCTTGAAGCTTCCATTTAAAACTCGTATATATACAATAACACCTCTATGTGGATCATACTTGAAGTCAAAAACAAGCGCTTGGGTTACCCCTTCCGTCATTCTGACACCTCCCCCTACAGTAGGTGGAGGGAGGGAGGGGGTAGGACTTGGAACTCTTTTTATGATCTCAGTCAGTAACTCTTCTACTCCATAGCCAGTCTTGCCTGAGACAGACATTATAGTATCTACATCTATATCAAGTAGTAACGCCAGCTCCATCTTCACTTCATCAGCTCGTGCAAGCGGTGAGTCTACCTTCGATACTACGTGCATAATTACAAGCCCGCTATCACGAGCCATCTGAAGTGTCGTAAGAGTCTGAGCCTGTACACCCTGAGTAGAGTCCACAAGAAGTATGGAGCCTTCAACGGCTTTCAGGGCTCTTGATACCTCGTAAGAGAAGTCTATGTGCCCAGGGGTATCGATAAGATTGAGTATGTACTTCTGCCCACCTACCGAGTGCTCCATGCGAACAGGCTGCATCTTGATAGTGATGCCACGCTCACGCTCTAACTCCATGGAGTCGAGAACCTGATCCTTCATCTTGCGCTTCTCGATCGTACCCGTTATCTCAAGCATACGGTCAGCGAGAGTGCTCTTACCGTGATCAATGTGAGCTATTATAGAGAAATTCCTTATAGATTTTATATCTATCATAAACCTATACTAGCAAAAATAAGCTTAAAATCAAAGGAGAATTACAAAAAATGAATTAGACTAGAGTTCTCTCTGTTCAGGAGCCAGTACTCTGCTACGCCAGAATTTGTGACTGAAACTTGCTATTAAATCCTTGATTTCGTCGTTATTCATAAGAAGTAACACTAGCACTCCACAAAAAATGCCAATAAGTCCAGAGAACAGACCTTGCAAAAAGATTCCACGGCCAGTACTTAGAATGAATATATTGTCGAATACTGACAACGCATAGTAAGCTACACCTCCCATAACAAGAGAGCTGATCAGACTCTGGATGAAAGTTTTTAGCATTTTGGAACTTTCGGATTTCAAGAAATCTTTCTTAAAAAGAATCCATATCAAGAAGAAATTTAAAAGTGAGCCTAATGTGTAGGCGATAGGTAAAGCGAGCATTATAGTGCCCGGGACACCTGAGACACGGAGAGTGCTCTCGATATGAATAAGAATTGATGGGAATGTTCTAAAAACATAAACAAGTGTATAAGCAAAGGCGATAACCATAAGAGAGGACAGCACGTTTATGAGTAGCGGCTTCCTGGTATTCCCAGCGGCATAATAACCACGAACAAATAGCAATACTAATCCCTGAGTAACAAGGGATACGATGAAGAAGGCAAAGGCTGCTGCAGTCAAACGAGTATCTGTCCAAGAGAAAGTATTGGACCCAAGTGCAACACGGATAATCTGAGCACGAAGCACCGTCATCAGAGTCATTATAGGTAGCGACCAGAAGATTATTTGCCTTGCAGTAGAAGTGATCTGATGCATAAAATTACCCATATCACGCATAGAAAAAGATTGGACCAGTATCGGAAAAGCTGCAACAGAGTAAGATATGCCTATGATACCAACCGGAACTGATTGGAGATTGTATGAGAATGTGAAGAGAGATATCGATCCTGGACGTAAAGTCGATGCCATAGCAATAAGGACAATAAAGGCGAGTGAATTTGCAGACAGAGCTACTGTGCGCGGAGCAGATAATTTAACAACACTCCATATCTCTAACCAATCTATCTTCTTACTAAACTTTGGCAAGAATCCATGAGAAGATACAACTGGAACCTGTATCAGTAGATGCATAACTGCCCCCATAACTATCCCCACCCCGAGACCATACACACCCATGCGAGGATACAGCAAAAGTATACCTAAAATTATGCCTAAGTTATAAAATATTGGAGATAAAGAGAATACAAAGAAATTCTTGAATAGTTGGGTAATAGTACCAATAAGATTAGACAAACCTATAAATATCGGTGATAAAAGCATTACACGTGAGGTCACCACGAGCATGTGCATCTGAGTAGGATTAAATCCTGGAGCAACATAACGAGCTATATAAGGCATTAGAATTGCTATCAGGGCGCTTACGCAGACCATAAATATCATGTACGCACTGAAGATATTGTTCATGAATCGACGAGCAGACTCCGCGCCATCTTCCCTATTTATCTTATCCATCAAGAATGGCATCAGCACTGTAATCGAAGCAAGTGATGCAATGGATATATAAAGAAAGTCAGGTATACGGAACGCCGCATAATACACATCGAGTACCGGACCTGCTCCAATGACTCGAGCCAGTGTCCTGTCGCGGAAAAGGCCTAACAATTGGGAGAAGAAAGCAAAACCGCCCAACAATAAGGCGGCTTCGTTTACTCCATGAAATTCTTTATTTAGGAATGTAAATATCTTCTTGACCATTGCAACAATCTATTACTGTTTCGCTTTCGGAGTAGTAGTTGTTGTAGTGGCTGGCTTCTTTGCTGGTGCAGTAGTTTTTGTTGTAGGAGAAACTACTGTTGCAGATGAGGGAGAAGCTTTCGATAGAGAATCCATCGCAGACTTAACATCCTGATTATTAGGAACTATCTTATTGAGGATCTTGTACTGTATGAGAGCGTCTCCTGTGCGTCCTGCCTTCTGATAGGCTTGACCTAGTGTATAGCGAGCATTTAGGTAATTTGGATTCAGTAGTACTGCAGTCTCAAGTGCACTTATGGCTCCAGCGTAATCACCGTTATTGTATCTGTATGATCCCATCACGAAGAATATAGTTGGATCATTAGGACTCTTGGAAGCAGCATTCTCTGTCTGCTTGATTGCGCCTGGTAGATCACCTTCTGAGACATTGATCTGAGCAAGGAATAGTAGCGCATCTGTGTAGTCAGCCTTTATACTAAGAGCTTGATTAATGTATGACTTTGCCTGATCGTTATTCTTCTTAGCAAATTCTAGCTGTGCACGAGCAAGAGGTATGGATGGATTTGTTGGTGCAAGGAGTGCCGCCTGACCATATGCAGCCACAGATGACTCATAGCTATTGGCAACTCCAAGAGGTACCAATGAAGCATATATGTTTGCAAGATTCATCTGGTTTAGATACTGCTTAGGATTCTGCTCTACAGCCTTCAGTGCGGAAGCTTGAGCTGAATTAACGAGCTGTTGAACACTAGACTTCAATATATCAGCAGAGATACTCTTGTCTGAAACAAGTGCTCCAATCTGAGCTACATATACCTGAGAAAGTGATCTGTAGTAGAGGTCGTTAGCATCAAGTGAAATAGCATTCAGCAGCATGTTCTCTGATTTCACTAGCGCTTGTGTAGAATTATTAGAATTTAGACTCTTTGAGAAGAAGACTATAGAAGCGAACTTCTCGGCGTAAAGATATGTGACAGAAACTGTTCCTATCATCAATACCATAAGACCGAGTATGGAGAAGAAGCTTTTTCTAGGATCTTTTAAGAATGAGAACTCTTGCACGTGAATAAATTCTTTGTGTACCAATATCGCAATCAAGATACCACTTGAAGCAAATGCAAGTAGCAGCATAACAACATTGGGAGTATAGCAAGCTATAACTACCCATGTATAGATAAGCGTCAGAAGAGTAGAGAATATGAAGTAATTAGAAAGTGTATCCTTCATCGCAACCTTGAAAGACTGAAGTCCTCTTATAAACAAAACTGCTAAGAAAAGTAACAAACTTGCGATACCAAGTAATCCAGTTGTCACCACGAAGGTAGGTAATACTCCCACACCACTATCAAAATCAACATTCCAGAAAGATGTCTGAGCTATACTTGATGGCTTCCATAGAGCCCAGTCAATAGCGAAAGTGTTTGGGCCTGTACCAAAGAGTGGGTTCTGTTTCAGTGCCTTACCTGCGATCTGGGCAGTAGTTGTGATAGATGGACGAACTTGGGAATTCGAAAGGTTTACATACTTTGATATAAGTCCACCTACAGTATTGTTCGCTACTAGAAATACAAAAGATAAGAGAACTACAACAAGGGCTACGAATGGGAACCTCTTCTTACCAGAGGCTCCGACCACTACATGCATCCCTGCCTGTTGTAGAGATATACTATAAACAAAGATGACAACAGCGAAAATACCTACGAGTAACCATACGAGTGGGACATTTACAACCATTACGAAGAACAGACTAGCGACTAGGAGTAAGTACTGTAGAGCGAGCATTAGACCACTGGTCTTCACAAACTCTAAGGTAAGTATAGAGACGAGAACTATGAGACCGAGGAATAGAGCAAAATCGTTCCAGGTACCGACAAGATTACCAGAGATCCCCTTTAGAAAGTTTGGCAAGTAGTGATTCAAATCAACGAATAAATACAGGAGCTGGAATACCGTTACCACAAGAGCTCCAGCCATCAAAGTCCTGAAAAAATACCAGAGCCTCTTCTCTGTCTGGAAATAAATAGAAGATAGGAAGAATATAGTAAACAGAACAAACATGGAACCAAAAGTACCTATCTCGAATCCATTACCAAAGAACGAGATATACTTAGAAGATGAGAAGAATGAGGCTAGAAAGAAAACTACTGGGATAGCAGCTCCGTAGATTATCAAACGATCAGAAGGAATCTTGAACTTGCCTTCTCCTAAACGCGATATAAGCCAGAAAAACAAGGCGAGTGTCGAACCGATAGATATCAGAAATCCTTTACTGGCAGCCAAGGATACAGGGACAAAAGGGATAAAGAAGAATAGCGACCCAAATACGGTGGCGATAAGTATTGTGAACGACAGCTTATTAAAGAATTCTACGGTTTTTGATTCCATTGTTTATTATGATTAAAGATTAATTATTAACGCTAACATTATACATAAATTTACCCCGAAACGCTATACAACTATGTTGATAAGTCTACCCTTTACATAGATAACTCTTTTGATTTCTTTACCATCTATCCAAGACTTTGTGCCTTTATCATTAAGAGCCTTATTTTTTATGGATTCTTCGTCCATATCCGCTGAAACCATAATCTCCGTACGGACCTTGCCATTGACTTGGACCACGATTTTTACTTCGTCGTCAATAATCTTTGATTTATTCCACTTTGGCCACTTACTCAAGTGAATGGACTTCTTCTCCCCCATATCGCGCCATATCTCCTCTGTTATGTGTGGTGCAAATGGAGCAAGCATCTGCAGGAACATCTTGAAATCAGAATCTTTTACATAGCCCACTTTATCCATCTCGTTCACCAGTATCATCATCGAAGACACGGAAGTGTTGAAGTTCATGTTCTCGATGTCTTCTGTCACTTTTTTAATAGTTTTGTGAAGAATATTCTCGACAGATGAAGCTGCATAGTCTGCTAGGAACTTCTTATCCTTTGGATTTTTAACTGTCATACTCTGATATATCTTCCAGACTCTCTCTAGGAATCTGCGTGGACCAATCATACTCTCTGTGCTCCATGATACGGCCTGGTCGAATGGTCCCATGAACATCTCATACATACGTAGAGTGTCAGCACCATATAACTTAACTAAATCGTCAGGATTTACCACATTACCCTTGGATTTAGACATCTTCTCCCCTTTTTCTGCTAGTATCATGCCGTGCGATGTACGCTTGGCATAAGGCTCCTTGGTCGGCACAAGCTTGAGGTCATAGAGGAATTTATGCCAGAAACGTGAGTACAGCAAGTGCAGAGTAGTGTGCTCCATGCCACCGTTGTACCAATCTACAGGTGTGAAATATTTCAAATTCTTCTTGGAAGCAAACTCCTTCTTGTTCTTCGGATCTGTATAGCGCAGATAGTACCAAGAAGAACCTGCCCAGTTCGGCATCGTATCTGTCTCACGAGTAGCGGGACCTTTACAGTTCGGGCACTTTACTTTCACCCAGGAAGAGATGGTTGCAAGCGGGCTCTCGCCATTGTCAGTCGGGGCATAGGACTTCACTTTTGGAAGAGTCACTGGCAAATCTTTCACTGGTACTGGCACCCAGCCACAAGAGCCACAGTTTATAAGTGGTATCGGCTCACCCCAGTAGCGCTGACGGGAGAATACCCAGTCACGAAGCTTGTAAGTAGTCTTCTTTGTAGCAAAGCCTTTATCTACAAGCCACCTTGTGATATCACTTCGTACCTCATGTATCTCTCGGCCCTTGAATTCTAGTGGCTCCATGAGTACTCCATCCATAACTGGATGAGGCTTATTGAAGAATCTATCTACCCATATATCATATTCAGAGCAAGTGAGGTTCTTATCTTTCCCTAGCTCATCCCATGTCATCCAATGTATGTCATGTATAGATTTCTCTTCGGCGCTCGTTTCTACTCTCTCTTCGTTCTCGAGGTCAAACACAACTGCAGTAAATAACGCTTTCCTGTTTACCCCTTTGTGTGCTGCGTAGAAATGTGACTCAACTTGCCCTCCTAGAGTCTTTATGTATTTCAAATTCTTATAGCCAGTCTCTTCTAATACTTCCCTGCGTGCAGCAAGAATTGGATCCTCATTCCCCTCTATACCACCCACAACAAGAGTCGTCCACGGGAACTTCTTCCACTTCAAGCAGAGGACCTTCTGATCTTTTGGGTTTATTATTATGGCCTGTATGGCATTCCTCTCTACAGTTTCTTTGCCCTCTTGTGGAGGATTCTTCTTGTCTACAACTTTTGGAATAATGATTTCCTTGATTTTGATGTTGAATTTATTGGCAAATGCAAAGTCGCGCTCGTCATGAGCTGAACACTTCACTATTCCCGTACCGTAGTCCTTCAATGCAAAGCTTGCTACCCAGATAGGCAGCTCGCCGTTGCCAAGCGGGTCGATAGCATAACGGCCTGTAAATACACCATCCACGTCTTTATACTCATTACCTTGTGTATCTCTCTTCTGCACTATTTCTTTCGCCTTTTTAAGCACTGCGTCTTTCTCTTTTCTGCCTTCAAGTAATTTATCAAGGAGTGGGTGATCTGGGGCAATAACGAAGAAAGTGTCCGCAAAACATGCTTCGTAATGAGCAGAGAAGGTCTGTATGGTGATATCAGAATCTTTGACTTTTGCAGAGAAAATTAATCCTTCACTCTTACCTATCCAGTTCCTTTGCTGTATCTTTATCTTATCGAGATAATTCACACCGTCCAAATCTTTATCTAGTCGGTCTGCGTACTTGGTAATCGCGAGCATCCACTGCTCTTTCACCCTCTTCTCTGTCGGCCCTCCACAACGATCACAGACTCCACCAATAGCCTCTTCATTAGCAAGGCCAATCTTGTCTTTAGGACACCAGTTGATCTCAGACTTGGCTTTGTATGCCAGACCCTTCTTATACATCTCGAGGAATATCCACTGGGTCCACTTGTAATAAGCCGGATCAGTAGTGTTGACTTCTCGAGACCAGTCAAAAGAAAAGCCCATAGACTTCAACTGCTTGCGGAATGTGTCAGTATTGCGCTTGGTGACTATCGCCGGTTGGATTCCAGTCTTGATAGCAAAGTTCTCTGTCGGTAGTCCGAAGGCATCCCAACCCATAGGGTAGAGCACATTGTAGCCTTCCATCCTGCGCTTGCGAGAGATGATATCCATCGCGGTATTGGAGCGAATATGACCCACATGAAGCCCTGCTCCTGATGGGTACGGGAACTCTACAAGGCCGTAGAACTTCTTGCCTTTACCCGCATTTTTAGCCTGGTATACCTTCTTCTTATCCCACTCTTTCTGCCATTTACCCTCAATCTTTAGATGGTCGTACTTCTTCATAGAGTGACATTATACCAGAAAAATACTACGGAATAAAGTTATTTTATAGCTACAGCTCCCTGGCGTAAGACCTTGATTTTCCCATCTTTCCACTCCACTAGAGTAGAAGGCTTGGATACTTTTGTTCTACCATTTACGTACACATCCACCTTGTCACAAAAATACTTCTTGGCTTCAGTTATATTAAGGGCTGGTGCAAGGCCTTGAGGATTCGCCGATGGAGCAATGATAGGGCCCACCTTGTTTATAAGATTGAAAAGATTTTTATTGCGAGGTCCAACCATGCGAAAAGCAACAGTTCCAGCTCCATGATGTAAATATTTTAACTTCTGATAGAGTGCGCCCACGCAAGAGACGACTACACTCACCTTTCCGGGCCAGAACTCAAATTGGGGCAAACTAAAACCAAACTTTATTAAATCTTTATCTGAATTTATGAGTATGATACAAGACTTCGTATTATCACGGCCCTTTATCTCATAGACTTTATCTACTGCGTTCTTTGATAAAGCACTCCCAACAATCCCATATATAGTATCTGTAGGTATTACGGCTACTCCCCCCTTTTTCAATATATTTATAGCCTTTTGCCAATCATTTTGCATAAATAAATTTAACTGCAAAGATAAGCAGTGTCAGTAAAAGCATCAGAGGAAGTAGTGGCATTCTTTATTACATAGGCCCACCCGCCTGACTCTTTAAAATACCCAAGATGTAGGCCAAGATGAGCACCTGAGGTATAACAATAATACCGATAAGAATATGTCCCCGCAGGAGATGAATCACCTGTCATATTATTGATTGGGTCGACTGGGACACTAGACATATAACCAGCAGTTTTTAAGAATCCCATGAAATTGGGACTGAGCGCGCCTGCACAAGCACCAGCACCATTCTGAGAACTGTAATCCCAGGCACCACAATCACTCTGAGCATAGCCAGAGGCCGGTCCACAAGTGCTACCACCCGTGGTAATGGGTAAGCATCCATATTGGTTGTAATACGCATTAAGTGCGGTGTAAATCTGATGTATGTCCTCTGCCCGCCTTGCATCTCTGGCTTTCATTCTGGCACTATTTAATGCAGCCAAAACTACAGAAGAAAGTAGGCTAATTATAGAAATCACAACCAGAAGCTCAACAAGAGTAAATCCTTTTGATCGATTCATGCTAGATATTATATCTTAAATTCTATAACATCTCCATCTTTTACAATATATTCCTTACCCTCTGTGCGGACCTTACCTTGTGCACGAGCAGATACATAGTCACCTGCTTCAAGCAGATCTTTCCAATATACAACTTCAGCACGGATGAATTTATCCTTGAAGTCTGTATGTATAGCCGTGCCCGCGATAGGTGCAGTAGAGCCTGCCTTGATAGTCCAAGCACGACTCTCATCAGGGCCAGTGGTAAAGTAAGTCTCGAGCCCTAGGAGCTCGTAACTCTTCTTGATAAGATCATCAAAACCATGTTCGAAAACTGGATCGATTTTCACAGAAAGATAATCTTTTGGAAGTCCGACTTCCAAATTCTCACTTGCTTCTGAGATATTTAGCACATAGAGCATAGGCTTGAGCGTCAGCAAATTCAAAGATTTAATCTTGAACTTCTCTTCGTCACTTAAATCAAGTGTACTTGCAAGATGCCCTTCTTCGAGAACTTTCTCTATCTTCTGTAGTATTCCTTCTTCGAAGATCGCTTCTTTGTCTCCCTTTTTTGAGTCCTTGGCTATCGAGCCCAGTCTCTTAGATACTATCTCCATATCAGAAAGCACAAGTTCGAGGTTAATTACTCCGATATCTTGCATCGGCGCAACTTTGTCGGCGACGTGTATCACTCCATGATCTTGGAAGACTCGCACTATGTGCGCAATAG
>JBAXNK010000017.1:0-12087 GCA_037133845.1 bacterium | reverse complement strand
TAATTAGTTGTTAATTAGAGAGGAAAATGTGTCCAGGATTTGGGGTACCTGTCATAGCGCCGATAGCATTATGTATGCCAGAATCAAACTGTAAACCAGCGCCGATTTGCCCCTTTATGCGAGCAGAGTTTAGACTTGATAGAACTATCGAAGACAGTAAGCTTGTGATAGACAGAACAACAAGAAGTTCTATGAGAGTGAATCCTCTATTTTTATTATTCTTTAACACTCTTTTATTATATCAAATAATATGGTTATACCTACCTCTGAGCATATATAGATCTTCTATGTTAAAATATCCCCATGGTCAGAAATATAAACCAAGAACACAAAGATAGTCTAGGTGCGCTCGACAAAGCGGCACTATTTATTACTAAGATAGTCGGCACGATGTGGTGCGCGATAGCCTTCACGATACTTGCACTCATCAGCCTGCCGCAAGCGATTCAGGGTGGCACAGCAACAACGATATCCTGGATAGCCCAGACGTTCCTCCAGCTCGTACTACTATCTATCATCATGGTCGGTCAGAATTTACAGAGCCGCCACTCTGAGCTCCGTGCTGATGCCGACTACGAGACAAACCTAGAATCTAAAAAAGATGTCGAGATGCTCATGAAGCGCCTAGACTCGATAGAGAATGATAAGCTAGATAAGATACTTAGGGTATTAAAAATTGATTAGTAATATAATTATAATAAAAGAATGAACCTCATTAAATTTAGTTTTTACTACATAGCTTCGTATTTAGGACTAGCCGGGGTAGCTTTTCTACTGTTCCCTACACAGTTTCAGAGATTACTCTTTGCAAATCAAATCTATGACACGATACCCATGAACATAGCCGGCATGTTTGCCTTACTACTGAGTATCGTAGTCTTCCAGCTTGCTCGCAAGGGCCTCTTCGAGCTTTACAGCACGACACTATTCGCAAGAGCAGTAGCACTTATTATAATAATCTATCTATACATACAGACACGCAATCCATTCTTTATATCTATGTTTAGTATAGTATCCTTGGGAGTTATCCTCACTCTCATAGGGCACTATAATAGAAACAAGACTCCTGTGCTAAAATAGACGAATGTTCCTACTTTTAACTTCGTTTGCTGGTGGAGTGCTCACAGTACTTGCACCTTGCATACTGCCACTACTACCCGTCATCGTCGGTGGATCACTTTCTGATGGCAAGATAGATAAGAAAAAGGCCATTACAGTAGTCGTGTCACTTGGAATATCTGTAATACTCTTCACACTTATACTGAAGGTCAGTACACTATTTATACACATACCTGAATACACATGGAAGCTAGTTTCTGGCGGAATAATACTCACGCTTGGAATCATAACCCTTTTCCCTTCTCTGTGGGAGAGTGAATTTATGGGGCGCCTCAGTACCAAGTCAAATATATTGCTTGGTCTTGGTGATCAGAAGAAGAGCTTCTGGGGCGATGTACTCGTAGGCGCCTCACTTGGACCAGTGTTCTCTACTTGTAGTCCTACTTACTTCATAGTGCTCGCTACAGTGCTCCCCGTACGGCCGATACTCGGCATAGTATATCTACTTTCATATACGCTTGGTCTCTGCTTATTCCTACTTATGATTGCATTTGTGGGTCAGGATATAATGCACAGACTCAATGTCGCATCAGACACAAGAGGCAGCTTCAAGAGAGTTCTTGGATTCATATTTATAGTCATCGGAATTGCCATCATCACAGGCTATGACAAGAAGGTGGAGTCGAGCATCACTAATGCTGGGTTCTTCGATGTCACTAAGATTGAGCAGAGACTCCTCCAGAAGAACACTGAATCTGTGTTCAAGCAGGTAACCGACACAAAAAAACAATCCGAACAGCAAGATAATAAGAAGAATTCAGCCTCATACCTAAACCCAGAACAGAAGTCACTACTATACTCCAAAGCCCCAGAGCTTGCAGGAATAGACGGATATATAAATACAGATGGTAAGCCGATAACCATAGCCGAGCTAAAGGGCAAAGTAGTGCTCCTGGACATATGGACATACAGCTGTATCAACTGTCAGAGAACACTGCCATATGTGAAGAGCTGGTACGATAAATACAAAGATCAGGGCCTAGTCATAATTGGCGTACATACACCTGAGTTCGGATTCGAAAAAGTACAGGACAATGTCCAAAAAGCGGTATATGGGTTTGGGATCAAGTACCCAGTAGTACTCGATAACGAGTACGCGACATGGACGGCACTTGGTAATCAGTATTGGCCTAGAAAGTACCTTATCGATATCGATGGATATATAGTGTACGATCACATAGGTGAAGGCAATTATGATGTTACTGAGAAGGAAATACAAAGGGCACTCGCAGAACGTGCAGCTCGTATGAATACTACGTTTACCACACCCACTGATTCATCAAGCCCAAAGAGTACGATATCGTTCGAGGGCGGCAAAGTAGCAAGCCCTGAGACATACTTCGGATCAAAGAGGAACGATTATCTAGCCAATGGGAACCGTGGCGTCACAGGAGATCAGAACATGACGGTGCCAACAGATATATCACCAAACAGCTTATACCTAGGTGGCACCTGGGACTTCGAACCTGAACATGCAGAGAACAAGAGTGCTTCTGAAATAGACTTCTACTACAATGCCAAGAATGTCTACATGGCAGCAGGGTCAGATGATGGAGTGATGATAGACATCTACAAAGATGACGCCTTTGTTAAAAGCCTAAACATCAAAGATGCCAAGCTCTACCCTATCATAGAGGGCTCTGATTACGGCTCACACCAATTGAAGATCAAGATACCAAAGGCAGGCCTTCAAGCATTTACATTTACATTCGGTTAAGAATAAGCTAATCTAAAGCATGTCCAAAAATAGCAACCCTACTAGCGGCCCTAAGTCTAGTGAAGCGATCGTCCGATTCGATCGCGTTTCTTTTGAGTGGGGCGTAAACAAACCAATACTTAACGAAGTCTCCTTTACTATACGCCGTGGCATGAAGCTCACACTCATGGGCCAGAACGGTGCCGGCAAGAGTACCATCTTCGGCCTTATATCTCGCACCTCAACACCTGAGTCTGGAATCATCAACGTAGTCGAGGGTGTGACCATAGCCTCAGCTCGCCAAGTAATCCCCCGCGCAGATATGGACCTGACAGTACGTGAGTTTTTCGAGAAGTGTTTTACAAAGAAAGTCTACGATATTGATCCCCGTATCGATGACGTACTTGAAATAGTGAACCTCAAAGGTCACGATAAAGTGCATGACAGAATCATCCGCACATTCTCCGGTGGCCAGCAGGCACGCCTCTTACTTGCATCAGCACTGATCCAGAACCCAGACCTACTACTCCTCGATGAGCCGACGAACAACTTAGATAAGGCAGGTATCGCGCACCTCACAGACTTCCTCGTCAAATACAAGAAGACTGTCATGGTCATCTCCCACGACGCAGAGTTCCTCAATGCTTTCACTCAGGGAGTGCTTTATCTGGACATATACACTCGCAAGATCGAGCAGTACGTAGGTAACTACTTCAATGTGGTCAAGGATATAACAGCTCGTGTTGAGAAAGAGAACATGAAGAACGCCCAGCTTCAGAAAGAGATCCAGGCCAACAAAGATCAGGCCAATGTGTTCGCCCATAAAGGTGGACGCTTGAGACTTGTCGCCAAGAAGATGAGAGAGAAGGCTGAAGCCCTCGAGGAAGATATCGTCGAAGTTCGCAAGGAAGACAAGGCTATCCGAGCATTCACTATCCCCTGCACAGGTGACATAGTCGGCGAAGTGCTCAATATCTCAAGCTTCACAACCATGAAGAACGGCAAGGTGACCAAGCACAAGGCTCATGTATCACTGAATAAGAATAAACACCTATTACTCCAAGGCCCTAACGGTATAGGCAAGAGTACCCTACTCCAGATGCTTGCAAGTGGTAATATGGAAGGCGCTACTATCCAATCTGGAGTGAAGATCGGCTACTACCGTCAAGACTTCTCGACACTAAACTTCGAAGACACAGTCTTTGACTCACTTGCCAATGCGATGCTCGCCGGTGGCGAGAAGGTCAACGAAGAGCGCTTGCGCTCAGTCGCAGCCGGATTCCTACTCTCTGGTGAGATTATACGCACCAAGATTGGCAACCTATCTGAAGGCCAGAAGGGCCTAGTCGCCTTTGCGAACCTGGTCCTTGAGAAGCCCGCACTTCTGATACTCGATGAGCCGACGAATCACATCAACTTCCGCCACCTACCGATAATCGCTGAAGCACTTGATAAATATATGGGCACCATGATACTCGTCTCGCACGTACCCGAATTCGTAGAACAGATACGCATAGATGAGATACTCGACCTCGAGAAATAAGCTGATTTTTCTGTTATAATCGAGCTCATGGAGAAAGATAGTAAATACGAGCTTACCAAAACGGAGGCCATAATACTCCTTATCATCTTCATCGCCATCGGTGGGATAGTTCTATATGGCAACAATAACGCCCCAAAATATGAAACTCACAGATAAGATCGAGTCACACTTCCGCATAGATGCCCTACAGAAAAAGGCTCTCAAGAATCTGGGTCTTGAGACTATCCGTGACCTCTTATACCACTTCCCGTCTCGCTATACCGACATGTCAGAAGTCAGACACATCAAGGACGTCGCAGCTTCCGACACTGTCACCCTCATAGGAGTGCTCACTGGGCTCCAGACTAAGAAAAGCTTCAAGAGTAAAATCGCCATGGGCCAAGCAACGCTCACCGATATCTCCGGCAAGATAAATATCGTCTGGTTCCATCAGCCATATCTGGCCAAGATGCTCAAGGAAGGGTCAACAGTGCGAGTCACAGGCAAAGTGTCCGAGAGTAAGAGCTATGGACTCTCGATGACCAACCCTGAGATATCTTCTGAGGGAGTGCTACCTATCGATCTACATGATTCACTCTTCACCATCGACGGAGCAACCGGCGAGAAAGTCGAGCAGTACGGCTACAGCGTATACCCCGAATCACGTGGTATCACGTCGCTCTGGTTCTATCATGCTATCCAGAAAATATTGCGAGATGAGTGTGCGCAGAATATTGTGGACTATATCCCAGAAGACATCATAGCTTTCTACAAGCTACCCACACTCGCCACCGCACTCGTATGGATACATATGCCCAAGAAAAAGGAGCACGCCGAAGTCAGCCGTAAGCGCTTCGCATTCGAAGAAGTCTTCTTCATCCAGCTTGCCCGTCAACAGGAACGCAGAGCCTATGATGCGCTACACTCATACAAGCTCCAGATTCCCGAAAAGGATGTGAAAGATTTCATGTCCCGCTTCCCTTTCACTCCGACTGGCGCTCAGAACAAAGCTATCCGCACAGTACTTGATGATCTGTCTGGTGATAAGCCTATGTCACGTCTGATCGAAGGAGATGTCGGCTCCGGTAAGACCTTTGTGGCGGCCACAGTCGCCTATGCAGTTATTAAAAACAGGCCCAAGGGTCAGAACTTTGGCAACATCCAAGTAGCCTACATGGCTCCGACTGAGGTCCTAGCCACTCAGCTCTATGAATCATTCATCGAGTATTTTGAACACACTGGCATATCTATAGCGCTCATCACAGGATCTGGGTGCCGCAAGTTCCCTAGCAAGAGTGCCCACTGGGAAGGTGGCGAGCAAGTGAAAACATGGACTAATATATCTAAAAATCAATTATTAAAATGGGTCAAGAACGGCGAGATCCCGATAGTCATCGGAACACATGCGCTCATAGCCAAATCTGTAGAGTTCGAAGACCTCGGCCTCGTCATCATCGACGAACAGCACCGCTTCGGCACTGCTCAGCGCATGAAGCTCGCGAAGAAGGAGGGCCATGCTCCACACTATTTATCGATGACTGCGACCCCTATCCCCCGTACGCTTGCGCTCACTATATACGGAGATCTAGATCTATCTATAATCGACGAGATGCCCAAGGGTCGTAAGCAAACTATCACGGATATCATCTCCCCTGCCAAGCGTGAGTCGGCATATGAAGCCATAAGGCGCGAACTTGCTCTTGGTCACCAAGCCTATGTGATCTGTCCACGCATAGACGAGCCTGAGGAGTACCCCCACCCGGCCTCCCCCTACGTAGGGGGAGGCGCCAAAGGCGGAGGGGGTATTGAAATGAAGTCAGTCATATCAGAAGCCAAGAGGCTCGCCAAAGATATCTTCCCCGAGTATCGCATAGGTATCATGCACAGCAAGATGAGCAAACAGAAGAAGGAAGAAGTTATGGAAGAATTCAAGAACCATGAGCTCGATATCCTAGTCTCGACCTCTGTAATCGAAGTCGGAGTGAATGTTCCAAACGCCACCAGCATCATCATCGAGGGCGCCGAGCGCTTCGGACTCGCCCAGCTACACCAGCTCCGCGGACGAGTGCTCCGCTCGAACGACCAATCCTACTGCTACCTCTTTGCAGAAGTCAAAAGTGAGAAGACTATGGATCGACTGAAAGCACTGACGAAGGCTGCCAATGGATTTGAGCTTGCAGAACTCGACCTTGCACTGCGCGGGGCTGGACTTCTATCTGGTGACAAGCAGTGGGGCATCACCGATTTGGGCATGGAGGCCATCAAGAACATCAAGATGGTCGAGGCTGCTCGCACAGAAGCCATCCGCCTCATAAACGAAAATCCTGAGCTTCAGTCTTATCCAAGACTCGCTCAGGTTCTCGCCTCCAAAAACTTAAATTTACATTTTGAGTAGAAACTGGTCAAAATACCTTAGTATGTTATTATAGCCATATGACAATAGAAGGGCCACAAATGAGCATAAAGAAGTCTGAAGCACCAAGCGCTCCTTCGCCAGAAGTACTAAGCGATGCAGAAGTGCAAAGACTAACAGACATCGAGAAATCGAAAATCCGGGCAACCATCATTGGAAATTTGGCTGGTAAAACTTTATCTATATCAGGAGTAGCGGCTGAAAGACTACGCACCGCAAGAGACACAGGTACAGAATTTGGCTTTAAGGCGTCAGGCACAAATGAAGGACCACTTTCTATACAGTTCACATCCGAACCTGGAAACTCAGGTGAACTATATGCTAGACCAGACCTAGAAGGACATGAGATACAAGGGGCTGAGAATCTAAGGTCTACAGAAAGAAATCAAGATGATTTCCTGCGAAGACAATTCGAAACTATCGAACAACAAAGAATAGCGAGTCAAAGAACTGGTAAACCTACTTATGATTTATGGCACAGACCGGTAGATATCTTCTCTTTGCCTGAAGTAAAGATTTTAATTAAAATAGAAATACAAAAAGTAAACAATACCCAAGTACAAGAAGCTCTATTGAAGGAATTTAAAATATAACTGCCGATAGCATAGCTTTGTCTTTATTTTGATTAATGATCAAAACTGTCCGAGATTAATCAATCTGCCTCACAAACGAAAATCCTGAGCAAGGTCCTATCCAGATCTAGCTCAGGCTTTTCATTACCAAAAACTTGAATTTACATTTTGAGTAAATATTATTTACTATCCCAATAACCATCGAACTTAGACCATTTATCTGAAGCCATTTTCTTTGCTTTTTCGAGGGCCTTTTCATTAAATACAATGTGTGGATTGCCTCCTGACACCTGATAGTTATAGTCTTCACCGGGACCCTTCTTAAATCCTAAGGCGAAATACAGTATGCGATCAAAGAATTTCTGTGTCATAAACTCAGCAAGCTGCTTTGCTTCAGGGCTAGATCTTGTTATCTCCTGACCAGCTTTTCTCTTTGTATCTATATCTCTAACCAAGGCTAGCATTTTAGGATCACGGAAAATTAATCGTGTTTCTGGATGGAGAGTAGACGATTTTACAGTTCTTTCATTTAATTCACCATTAAGAATCTGAGTTATCGTTCCACTTTCTCTTAGAACCTTACCTAGGTAGTGCTGTAGATACGCATCGAACTCACGACTCATGTTCTCTGCACTCATTTCTAAGTTCTTCTGATTGTCGATAGACAATCTTGATTCGTCGAAGGACCTTAGAACTGTGTCTCTTTGCGGATTAGAGAAGTCTGTATAAGCGCGAAGTACTGTGTCGCCATTTGCAAGCGCAAACAATTCACGGCGAGGATTATCTATCGCATTCTTTTTGACAAGTTTCATTATGGCACCATCTTTCTTTCCAACCTTTTCTCTTATTCTAGAACCTAGATCTATCTCCTCACGATATTCACGATTGGCATCAAATCCAGAGGCTGAAGCATAAGCGCGAGCACGGAAAGTGCCTAACCCGATATTACTATTGCCACGAGTATAAAGTAAGCTTAGTGAGTGATTGAAAACTGTTACCATATTAAACAATGGGAACTTCTCTCGAATCTCTGGAGGATAGGCACTCTGAGTTCTAAGCTGCTCAGTCTCAGGATGAGAATCCATGAAATCTACCAATTCTCTTAGGAATCTAGGGTTTCTTCCTAAGGCATCCGCACCTCCAGCGCGCATCAACTGGCTAGCGACAACCTCAGGATCAGCTCCATTCTCTAATCTCTTCATGTTACGATAAAGAGCGAGATCTGAAGGCGCCTTATAAATTGCACCCATTTTCCTCTTCTTTTGGAAATCGAAGTTATGCTTAACAAGCCTAATTTTGTAGTTAGGATGCTCAAGCTTAAATCTATTTATCTCGGCTATAGTTTTCTCATCTAAAGGTTCATCTTTCTTGGGAGCATTTACGAATGTAATTATTTCAAGCTCCTCAGGCTTAAGATCCTTTTGGGCCAAAGTCCAATCTGAAAGAGTCTTGTATATACCCTCTCCTTCGCGGTAACAAGGTAGAGTTACGCTGATACGAGTATTATTATCCATCGGCTCTCCTATCTGGCTATCTAATTCCTCCATCATTTTTATATCTACACTACTATCAAGATATGCCCTCATCTCTGAAACATAGCTCTCAATGGATTTTTTACTAAGCTTTTCTTTCTTCTTACCAAAGATTCTGTTTATGAGTCCTGGTGTTGGCTCTTGATAAGTAGTGACAGAATTTTCATCAATATAAGATGAAGCAAACGGGAATTCCATCTGGCTAGGATTCTCATACATAGAGTCTCTATCGATATATTTATCATCAGCAGGCCCTCCTACAAATCCTTCATTATAAGAATTGCCAGTGAATTTCTGCTCATAGCTTGTAAGAACAAGGCCCTGCTCATAGGCATCACGACCCAAAAGACCAGGTTGGTTTTGGCTTCTATCTAGATATATTTCTGAATAAGTCCCATCAGCTTTACGAATGTAGTGATTATTATCTTTATCCATGTAGATACTAGCATATGCTCCATCGGCTTTACTTAAACGATTTCTTGTATCTGTTTCAAGAAGTGTTTCTGTGTATGTCCCATCGGCTTTACGTACTTTATATTTAGTATCTTTATCAATAGATGCACCTTCTTCTTCATAAGTTGTCCCACCTATCTCTGGACCAAGTTGAGCTTGTTGTTCATAGTTGTAATCTCTTTCGGTATAAGTTTCATTGTATGTGCCATCAATAGCAACGGGGGCCTCTACTTGCTCATAGCTGTAGTCTTTTTCTGTATAAGTCTCGTCATAAGTCCCATCGATGACTGATGGAATAATAGGTGGCACAATGGCTTTCTTCTCTTTATTCTTCGTCTTCTCAAGAGGGCTTCTCCATACAAGAGGTATGAAGTATGGAGGCTCAGTGTCTGTAGAGACAGGCATATCAAGATTCGTTGTAGCTGTATCCACTTTGTCATTAATAATATCTTTTATGCTATTAGCATGGTCTGTACCGATGTGGGTGCCGAGGATTTGCATCTGCTCTGTCCCGTCTGATAGGACTCTGCTGCGCTTGGCGATCTCGATGAATGCACCGTTGTACTCGGCATGACCACCGACATTGGCAAAGAGCATCTTGCCCTCAGCGCTATCTTTCGCGATGTGTATCAAGCCGTCAGTACCGATAGTACCCTTGATCACGTGCTCTTGTGTGCCCTTGGTGACAGAGAAGAGTACTTCCATGTGACCTTTGGCAATCTCGTCTTTCGCCTCCACCGTGAGCCCATCGTGGAAAGAGCCATCGTTCGTCATGTGCTGGACATTGAGCACGTAGTCACCGTTGGCATCGATACCGGTACCGTGCACCCCTCCCCACTGAGTGCGAAGTTCGTTCAAGTCTGCACCGAGTAGATGACCTGGATGATTCGGATCTGGATACATCGGAGTGTCGTTATCCATCCAGCTACGTACAACATGCGTCATCTTCTCAGGGTGAGCTTTCATGTAATCATCGGCAGTGACGGTGACTTCCCTAGTCCCTCCTACTACAGAGTGGACGTTACTTGCTACTATCCCATCCTTACCGAGGCGCACCATAGATGCATGATCCATATCACCATTAGCATTAAAGTGTATCGGTGCATGGGAAGAAACAGTGTGACCATCGCGGAGTATATCAAATGTTCCATCCGAATTGGAGTGTAGACTCGTGCCTGGTGGGAGCTTGAAGTTGTGACCAGATACGCTCTGGTTTATCGAGTGGCCAAGTCCTGTGTGAGTAGAATGTCCAGACATCCAACTACGCAAGTGATCAAGCGGAGTCTGCATCTGAACGTGTGGGCCTCCAGTTCCTAGGCTACCCTCTACTAAGCCTTGAACCTTGTCCTTCGCCAAGGCTACTCCTTCCTGAGCAATGGCTCCGAGTACGAGGCCAGTAACGAGTGTGAGACCAACTTTGTAAATGACGCGCTTAGCTTTGTATTTACTAAAGGCTTTATCTTTCGCATCAAGGCCTGCATCACCACCGAGAAGTGAGCTCTCTGTAGTCTTCACTAGGCTTGTCATGTATTCGTCGAAAGTTTTACCCTCTGGTATGCCGCTCACAAGTCCTGCCTCCACCTTCTTCCTTAGATCAACTTTGGCCTTCGCGACAAGGATAGTCATACTAGTTCTCTCCTTCTCCACCGATCCAATGCTTGAGTATGATATGAGGTCTACTTTCTTCTTGGCATTGATAGAGTTACGAGCTTCGATCTGGCTGACGACAGACATGACTTGACTAGAGTCTCCAGACTCTATCGCGCTTTGTAGTCTCTGTGTCAAACCTGCAGCAGATTCCATATTGTACTGGTATTCTTCCATCTGCTCGCGGCGCTTACTACCCTCCTCATAGGTCTGTCCTTCTGCCATCTCGAGTCCATGCTGTTTACGCTCTTCTGCAAGGCGTTGACTTTCATTCATACCAGCAAGAGCAGCAGATATCGCAACTGAAGCACCGAAGGTGCCATAAGCTGTAGCCTTACTCTTCAGAACTCTAGTTCCAAGTCCAACAGACACAGAGTAAGCAAGTCCTACCCCAGTAGAGAGTACCGCGGGGCTGATAAACCTACCTATCTTCGACTTCTTCATCTTGTCTACCAACTTATCTACCGTGTTAAAGTGAGCCTCAGTCTTCAGTGCGCTCTTGGCCTTACCGATAATGAGCCCAGTGTCGAACTCTATCTCATCAAGTGTCGCACCGTGCTCGATCGCAAGACGAGCGTTGCGGGCTATCTCGAAAAGGTTGTCTGCGTAGCTACCGGCACCACTGAGAAGTTCTTCACCACGAAGACCACTGAGGATTCTACCCTTCTCTGAAGTGAAGACTTCGTCTGTCATCGAACCTGTCGCGTATCTACCGATCAAGTCTTTTATATCTGCTTTTGTTTTAACAGCCTTAGGATCAGCATTATCCATGAGCTTCTTCTCTTCACCATCACTGATAGTACCGTCATAATCTGATGCAAAGCGCTCAGAGATAGCGAGCATAGCGTCATTGTGAGCCACCTTATCAGGGCCACTGCCATGAAGCCCGTATATAGAGCCCTTATTTCTGCGCCCATCTAAAGTTGTGTCTATGCGCCCTGCGTATATGTTACCAGTCTCTTCGATCTCCTGTCGCACTCGGCTGACCTCTTTCTGTCGGTAGTACTCATCGAAGAACGTATGCTTCCATAGCTTCTTCAGGAAGTTCGAGCTCTCCTTCGACTCTGTCATACGTGAATCGGCTGCTTTGCGAGCTTCACGCTCGGCCAAGTCGTCTATATTTACAACGGCGA
>JBAXNK010000016.1:0-12134 GCA_037133845.1 bacterium | reverse complement strand
GAGCCTACGCCAAGTACCGGAGAATTGAGATAGAGATTCCTCAATAATTTTGCTATCAATATTTAGCATCTCCGCTACTGCATACGCAGCGGCCGCATCGAGGCGATTGTGAATACCTGGAACAGAGAGCTTGGGAAGCTTATCTAAATATTTAGAATAATCTTTGACAGTGTTCTCGCTCTGCGATACGAGCTTGTCGAAAGCGCTTTGTATATCGGCAAGGTCTTTATAACAGTCCAGATGATCTGCCTCGATATTCGTGATGACTGTGATATATGGATGGAAATTCAAAAAGTGCCTGTTGTACTCATCTGCTTCAACTACCAAATACTTGCTCTCACCTTTACGGAAATTGCTTCCGAACTTCTTCACAAATGAGCCCACGATGACAGTCGGATCAAGGCATGCATCAACTAGTATCTCTGCAACCATAGCGGTCGTCGTCGTCTTGCCATGAGTGCCTGCTATGGCGATGACTTTGTACTCCTTCGCAAATATACCTAGCGCTTCGAAGTACGAGAGAGTTAGCTTGCCAGTCTTCCTTGCGCTTTCAAGAACTTCTGGGCCTCTGTAAATCCAAGCATCGCTGTATACATACATATCCGCCTCTGGCACCATATCAAAGGGACCCTTTGACACAAGGATATCTACGCCCAGTTCAGTTAGTGAGTCTACAGTCTTACCTTCTTCGTCATTTATGCCAGATACTTTCATCCCGCGCGAAAGAGCCATCTTGGCGAGCGCCGAAATCCCAATACCGCCGATGCCGATGAAGTGAATGTGTTTGATTGTGGATAGATTTAGGTCTTGCATAGATACATACTACATGATATAATACTCTTGTAAATGTCTCGCTCTTGTCCGAGACTCCGAGATTCCCCGCCTAACGGCGGGGTTTCGTTTTATATAAGCTTCCTAATATTCTCCTTGAGAACATTGAGCTCAGTATTATCGAGTCGACCTATTCTTCTAAGTAATCTTTTTGCATCAAAAAGACGAACCTGGGATAATATAGCTACTGAGTTAAATGATTTTAACTTCTGATAAAACTTGCCTTCCTTGTTTTGTGATGTCAGAGGGATTCCAATAAAAATATTGTTGTTAAATTTTCTAGTTATGACTACAGGTCTTTCAAAATTTTCGTTTTTACCATCCTCTTCATCGCCTACATTTTTACCAATGGATACGAACCATATCTCGCCCTTATTAAAATAAGTTCTTGGCTTTTCCGAAAGTGACTTTTTTAAACTGTTCCAAGTGTCATAGGTCATAGCATTCTATTATAACTTATACTTCACAAAACCCAATTTTACAAGTTCTAAATATGCATTCCAAACTTCGCCAGGAATCTCTTGTGGTATCTGGAATCCCAACTCTGGGTACTTCTTGATCCGCTCCAAGTCACCCACCATGACATCAATAAATTTATTCTTAAATTCCGGAGGCTTAGTTTTCCAGTAATCTTCGTATGGTATTTGAGGTGAAGTCACAGAGAACTCTACCCCAGGCCACTGCTTCGAAAATGTTGCAAATGTCCGCCTCTCCATATATGGCTTCTGGACAAGGATGAAAGATTTAAAATTAAGACCCCTCTCTTCGAGTAACTTTTTAGTAAACAAAATATTCTCTCCAGTATTTGTAGCCTTATCTTCGATAATAATTTTATCTTTGGGTACACCTTTTTGCATTAAAATATCTGCAAAGGTTTGTGTTTCTGACTTTAGGAGATGCGTAGTTTTACCAAATCCTCCTGAACAAATCACATAGGGAGCATAGTGAGAATTGTACAGCTCCGCTGCCCTTTCTGCTGTCCTTGTATCATTTGAACCCAGAGCAAATATTGCATCAGCAAGCTTAATCTCTTGATGCATAAGCATGTAGTTCCAAATTATTTGAGCGTATGTGTCAACTTTTTCCATTTTATTCAACAATTTTAAACTCGCTTTCCGCTAGAGCATATGTGGGTAAATCTTCTTCGTGATTTTTTAATTCATGAAGAGCCTTATCCCATTCTGCGCTATACTCTGGTGCTCGAAAGTGAACTATTACTTTTGTATTTGTTAGACCTAACCCTTTCTTTATATTTAAAGTCTCAATATCATAATAATATTTAGAAAGCATATATGCACCGGCCGATGACCCAGCAACACTTTTCTCTTCAAGTAAATCTTCCCATCCTTTGTACCTCGAAAGCCTTTCCATTAAAACTTCTATATCACCACCTCTAAAGTAAATAGCATCCGCCCATTTTAATTCTTCAATAAAATTTTCTTCTGTGGAGCATTTTATATCCAGTCTTTTGTCCAAATTACTCTCCAAATAACTTTTGTCTTGTAAAAAAGATTGGATCCAATTTTCTTTTGGTCTAGAAAAAAGACATTCTAAAAATTTTACCGGCTCTGTTTTATCTTCAATCAACGACAAAAAGAAGGCCTTACCTCCATCTTGTGCCTTATGCGGATACCCACCAACTAAAATATATTTGGTCATATTAGTTTAACTTCTTCTACATCTCCATAGAATTTATAATTTCCATCTTCTACTAAACACCCTTGCCCATCTTTGAAGAGATGTAGCGGATATTTTAGTAGTTTATTTTTTTCTCTTACCATTTCTTCTTGCTCTTCTTTATAATGTGCTTTTATTAAGAATGGAACATAATTCAATGCAGTAAAATCAGTCACACCAAACCTATCAACAGTTGCGTCATTCCAATCTGATATCTCTATGGTTGGGCACATGATATATGACCCCGCGCTTGTCCCTATGTATACTTTACCCAAGTAAAGTAATTCCTTCAGGGCTTCTTCGAATCTACTTCCTCTTATTGCTTTTAGTAAGTAGAAAGTATTACCACCTTCTACGTGAATAATATTTTTATCTTTAAAGAATTCAAGGATGTCTTCCTTATTCTTACACTCTATGTCTATTTCTTCAATATAATAGCCAGCCTCTCTTATTTTAGTCTTTAAACCGTGCACAAAATCTGTGCGAGTGCCTTTTGAAGCTGTAGTCACATAGCCAATCTTCATCTGGTCTTTGGGTATGCCAGTTAGTTCGTAGCCATATTTCAAAAGAAAAGTTAGATCTGATCCTAGAATTAATCTCATATTATTTTAACTTCTTAATTATCTTCATAAATTGATCATTCCTGTCGTACTCATTTTGGAACATTCCAAAGGAAGCAAAGGCTGGTGAGAGGACGATCGTGTCGCCACGCTTGGCCATCTGAAGCGCTTGACCAACAGCGTCTTTAATACTGCTGACTATGAAGTTCCCTATCTTCATCTTCTGTCCTATCAGATTCTCTGTGCCACTACCAGTCAGCAATATCGCGAATTTACAATACTGATCTATTGCTTTTGCAAGATTCTTCAATTCCAAACCCTTATCTGCACCACCAGCGATGAGAATAATATTCTTACTCTGTTGTGCGAGGTCTTGCCTCACACAAGACAGGGCTTTCAGACAAGCGATAGTTGCCTCGGGAGTAGTCGCGTTGTTGTCATTGTAGATCTTCACGCCTTTAACAGTTTTTAAATATTGAAGTCTGCCTTCTACTCCTTTGAACTTGGCAACTGCTTTCTTGATCACAGCCTCTAGTACGCCAACTGCTTTGGCTGCCTCTACTGCACAAGCAAGATTCGCCCTCTGGTGTTCACCTGGGACTATGAATTTAAAGCTAGCAACATCTAAACTTTTCGCAACTACGACTTTACTCTTGATATCTTTCGGTAGCATCTTCTTCACTTCAGGTAGAACTACCAAAGTATCGTCAGATTTCTGGTATTTGAAAATATTTGCCTTGTCATCAAAATACTTATCCATGCTACCACCATAGTAATTCATATGATCTGGCATGAAGGTCGTGAATACTGATATATGCGGAGAAATCCCCGCCTCACCGAAGCCTTGCAGCTGCCACGAGTCGAGTTCGCAAACGAGAATGTCGCCTTCTTTTGCTTTCACAAGTAGAGGCAGAGTTGCAATGCCACGGACGTTACCACCAAGATACACTTCGCACTTGAGTTTACTCTTGTATGCTGTGAGTATCTCGTATATAAGTGCAGTCGTCATAGACTTCCCGCGAGTACCAGTCACGCCAACAAGTGTCACGCTGGGTGCGCACTTCGCGAACAGCGAGACATCCATCTCGACAGGTATGCCGTTCTTCTTGGCTTCTGCGATATAGATAGACCCAAGCGGAACTCCAGCAGCCTTGATAATCATATCTTTATCTTTGAAGTCTTCAAGTTTATGCTCACCGAGTGTGTATTTTATATTTTTAAACTTTGCGAGCTGTTTAAGTGAAGTCGCAAGCTGTTCAGATGTCTTCAAGTCCGTCACAGTAAGCTCCGCCCCGCACTCAGCGAGGAACTTGGTATACCCCACCCCACGACCAAGAACCCCTAGCCCCATGATCGTGATACGCTTGCCCTTGAATTGTTGTTTGTAGTGTGGAATCATATTATATGTATTATATCTTTTTAAAATCTAAACTTTACTCAATGTCTCTTTAAAAAGAGCAAGTAGCTTCGGATCATCTGAAGCTCTTTCCTTAAATCTAAAACGTATTTTATCTACAAGGATAATCAATAAATATTTATCAACTACTGAATCACGAGCTAAATCTCCGTAACCATTCCTAAAGAACTCTTGCTCTTCTTTGGATTGGAATACAAGACTCACGGCAATATCAAGACGAGGGTCACCAGCCATTAGAGCTCCAAGATCTATAACACCTGTTATATCAGTACCTTTCACAAAGAAATGCGCGTGATGCATGTCTCGGTGAAGCAAGGAAGCCTGTCCTATATCAAGAGAACTTATCTCATCAAAAACCAATTTTATCTTTTGGATTTCTGCAACTGTTGCAAAGCCTCTTTCCAGAATAAAACCGAGTCCATCTTCATAGTGCTTTCTACGAGTATCCCAATACCCTTTCCAATTAGGAGCTTCCCCTCGAAGTGTTTCATTTTCGACTATCAACTTACCAAATCCTTCTAATTTTACTTCGTGAATTTTCTTTAATAATTTTGCTAGGTTATTATACAGAATTTCTTTCTGTTCTGGAGATGATTTGGATTCAACCATAACGACACCTTCAGCAGAAGACATAATCATTGTTGGCTGCCCAATAGTAGAAGGCTTTGCCTGATATGCAATAATCTCCGGAACAGGGACACCTTGTTTTTTAAAAGCTTCATACCCCAGAACTTCAACATCGAACACTCTCTGGTCTTTGTTTATTCGGATAAACACAGTCCGCCCATCTAGTATTCCACTATAAACCTGGCTCGAGTAGCCCCTGACTACTTTTTCAAGTTGGCCAATCTCAAACCCAAAATCATTTTTGATGGCACTTTCAAGAGCAGCGCCTTCTAAATTTACTAAATTATGAGCTTTAATTTCAACTTTAGAATTATCCATATTTATCTCAATATTACTTCAAATATTTCTTGATCTCCTCCATATCATCGAAGTGGATCTTCTCTTCGCCGATGATCTGATACGTCTCGTGACCCTTACCTGCCAAGAGCATGTAGTCACCGGACTTCGCAAGTGAACACGCCTTCTCTATAGCCTCACCTCTATCTGATATCACATAGACGCGAGTCTTATCATAACCCTCCGGCAATCCTTCAACCATATCAGCAAGGATGAATTCTGGATTCTCAGTTCTAGGATTATCAGATGTAAGTATAACAATATCACTCATATTATAAGCCATGTTGGCCATGATGGGCCTCTTAGACTTATCACGATCACCACCACAACCAAAGAGCGTGATAATCTGAGCACTACCCTCTCTCATGCCATTGACCGTGAGAAGTACATTCTGCAGGGCATCCGGTGTATGAGCGTAGTCTACTATGCCCACAATGCCGTTAGAGCTTTTAATAGATTGGAATCTTCCAGCTACGGGTTCTAAGCTTTTGATCAACTGCTTCACCATGCCACGATCTTCATCAAGTAGTACTGCCGCACCATAGATAGCGAGGATGTTGTAAGCGTTGAATTCACCGATGAGCTTGGTCTCCAACCTTTCGTCGAAGTCAGCTTCGCTCTTAAATCCATAATAGTATTTGCGAGCCTGTGTACCAGAGAGCATGTATTTACCGTTGGCGTCGTCTATGTTCGATAACGCAAAAGCACTCTCAGACAACGAATCGAAGAAAGCTTTCTTTGCATCACGATAGGCCTCTATGGTCTTGTGATAGTCGAGGTGATCGAGTGTCAGATTCGTAAATACACCTCCAGCATAGACTAGGCCTGCAATTCGCCTTTCTGACACTGAGTGAGAACTAACTTCCATAAAGCAATACGTGCACTTGGCATCTACCATCGCACGCAGGAGCTTATTGAGGCTTATCGCGTCAGGAGTTGTGCGCTCGGCTTCCTGGGATTGTTCATTGATCTTATTTACAACTGTGCCTATCATACCCGCCCTATGCCCAAGATTTATAAACAGTTGGTGTAAAAGTGTAGCGATAGTCGTCTTGCCATTTGTCCCGGTGACCCCTATTAGTTTGAGCTCGCCTGATGGATATTCATAGAATGCGCTTGCGATAAGCCCAACTGCTTCATGAGTATCTGCGACTTTGATATAAGTCACGCCTTCAACGAAAACCTCTAAATCATTCTGGTGAACTATAATCTTCGCGCCACTATCTATCGCACTTCCTATGAAAGTATGACCATCGGAAATAGAACCAATCAGAGCGACGAATAATCCGCCACTTTTTATATCCTTCGAATTCAGCGAAATACCTGGGACCATCACATCAAGTGGGCCATGGGATTCGAGTACTGAGATATTTATAATCAAATCAGATAGATTTTTCATATTAATTTTCTGTTCTTAAGTTCACCTACTATTAAATCGACGACTTGCTCAGCATTGTTTATCCTAGTATCAACAATGAAGTCAAAATTTTTATTGTTAGAAAAATCTTCAATCCCGTAGTACTTTTTATATCTTTCTGTTATCAGATCTTCTCGAGACTTGGTTTCAGCGCGAACTTGTTCTACATCTTTATTTTCACGTTCGGATATTCTTTGCGTTCGAGTATCAAAATCACAATCTAATTTTACTTTAAACGAATCTGGTATGAAGTACCATGCAAGCCTACTGTCAAAAATGAAGTTATCATTTACCTTTCCATATTCTTCAGTTTGCTTATCCAACTCTCTATCATACTTATCATCTGAGTTAGATAGAATTTCAAAATCAGCCAAAGATAAGCCCTGCTTTTCTGCCATTGTCCTAAACATAGAGCCAGTAGAAACAAAGGCATAACCCATCCTTGATTGCAGAATTTTACCAGCAGTGCTCTTCCCGGTACCAGCAAGTCCAAATATTGTTATCTTTGCCATAATATATACAGCTTATCATAAAAGTGGTCAAATAAAAACCCTTATGTTATAGTGCTTTTATGAAGATACTTTCGATTGAGACCTCCTGCGACGATACAGCACTTGCCATACTTGAGGTTAAAGAACTCAAGGCTGGACAGAGCTTCAAGATACTAGGAAGCGCCATCCAATCCCAGACAGAAATCCATGCTCAGTATGGAGGAGTCTTCCCTATGATGGCCAAGCGTGAACATATGAAGAACATCGGCCCCGTATATGAGACGGTGATGAAGATGGCGAAAAATCCCAAGATAGATGCGGTCGCCGTAACAGTGGGGCCAGGACTTGAACCAGCTCTATGGGTTGGGATAGTATTCGCAAAAGAATTGGCTTCTAAACTAAAACTTCCGATAATCCCAGTGAATCACATGGAGGGTCACGTACTATCAATCTTCCCAAACAAGACAAAGGGCTTCAAAGTATCGAATTCCAAGAAAGATTTCCCGGTTCTATCACTTCTAGTGTCTGGTGGACACACGGAACTCGTGCTCATGAAAGATTGGCAGAAATACAAGAAGATCGGAGTCACTCGTGACGATGCAGCGGGTGAAGCCTATGACAAGATCGCCCGCATGATGGACCTGCCTTATCCAGGAGGAATATCTATATCGAATCTAGCAAACCAGGAGAGAACAAATAACGCTCCAGCTTCTGGTAATAATTTTTCAGGTCCTCGGGTCAGTTCGTTCCCTACGGTCACTCCACCAGACCATGAAAAATTTTCACCAGAAGCTTTCGCACCCAAGCTCCCTCGCCCAATGATCCACTCCAAGGATTATGATTTCTCTTTCTCTGGGCTCAAGACTTCAGTTCTCTATTTACTCCGTGATATGAAAAGCGCTGGCGTTGAAATTACAGATGCTATAAAAGCAAAAATTGCTCGTGAGTCTGATGAAGCTATTGTCGAAGTACTCGCAGCCAAGACTGCACGTGCGATCAAAGAGTACGGAGTAAAAACATTTACTCTGGGAGGTGGAGTATCAGCTAACAAATATCTACAAGAGTGCTTGGAGAAAGCTATAAAGAATATCGACAAGAAAATCAAGATCCACTACCCGACCCAAGGCCTCTCTACAGACAACGCCATCATGATAGGTATCGCAGGATACTTCCAATATAAGAAAAAGAAGTTTTTAAAGAAAAATTTCGACAGTATCAAAGCCCAAGGCAATCTATCCCTATAATCTTGGAAAAATAGCCTTAAAATGTTATATTTTAGGCATGAATATAGAGAATCCGAATATTGATCCGAAGCTCCTGAAGCCTTATGACCCGGCCTCAACCGAGGACCGCATTTACAAACTCTGGGAAGATAGTGGATTCTTCAATCCTGATACTTGCATAGAGAAAGGTATAGCCAAGTCTGATGCTGAAACTTTCTCTATCGTACTCCCTCCACCTAATGTTACAGGCACACTACACGTAGGCCACGCTGCGATGCTAGTAATAGAGGACATCATGACTCGCTTTGCTCGTATGCAAGGCAAGCGCACACTCTGGCTACCAGGAACCGACCATGCTGCTATCGCAACACAATCAAAGGTAGAGAAACTACTAGAGAAAGATGGAGTAAGGAAAGCGGACCTCGGCCGTGAAGAATTCCTCAAGCGTGTAAACACATTCGCTCAGGAAAGCCACGACACTATCGTGAACCAAGTAAAGAAGATGGGTGCATCTGTGGATTGGTCACGTGAAGCTTTCACCCTCGACGACAAGCGCAACTTAGCAGTACGCACTGCTTTCAAGAAGATGTACGATGATGGACTCATCTACCGTGGCCACCGTATCGTAAACTGGGATCCAAAAGGTCAGACTGTGATCTCTGATGATGAAGTTGTAAACGAAGAACGCAAAGGAAAACTTTATACCTTCAAATATTCAAAAGACTTCCCAATTTCCATATCTACTACCCGTCCAGAGACAAAGGTTGGCGATGTGGCCGTAGCAGTCAACCCAACTGATGAAAGATACGCGCAATATGTAGGCAAAGAATATGATGCCGTATTCTGCGGTGTGCCCATACATATAAAAGTTATCGCAGATGACGCAGTAGAGAAAGAGTTCGGCACAGGAGCGCTCGGTGTCACCCCTGCACATAGCCAGATAGATGCCGAGATCGCACTTCGCCACAAACTACCGACGATCCAAGTGATCAATGAATTCGCAAAGATGATGATTGGTGGAGAAATCTTACTAGGCAAAAAAACAACAGAAGCAAAAGAAGTCGTGACAGCTTGGCTTCGTGACGAAGGACTAATGGAGAAAGAGGAGGATGTCATGCAGAATATCCCTACAGCAGAACGTACTGGCGCAGTTATCGAGCCCTTACCTAAACTTCAGTGGTTCATAAATGTAAATAAGCCTATAGTAGACCGTGGCAATAAAACCCTCAAAGAGCTTATGCTTGATGCTGTATCAAGTAAAAGTGTAAACATAATCCCAGACCACTTCGAGAAAGTTTACTTTAACTGGATCAACAACCTCCGCGACTGGTGTATATCCCGACAGATATGGTATGGGCACAGGATACCTGTCTGGTACAAGGGTGAAGAGATATACTGTGGCATAAACCCACCCGAAGGTGATGGTTGGGAACAAGACTCAGACACTCTCGACACATGGTTCTCTTCTGGACTTTGGACTTTCTCAACTCTCGGCTGGCCAGAGCAAACAAAAGATCTAGCAGATTACCACCCTACTACAATACTCGAAACTGGGTACGACATACTCTTCTTCTGGGTTGCTCGCATGATACTTATGAGCACATATCTTCTCGACGAAGTGCCGTTTAAGAACGTATACCTTCATGGACTCGTTCGTGATGCCAAGGGACGCAAGATGAGCAAGTCTCTCGGCAATATTATTGATCCTCTTGATGTTGCTTCAAAATACGGCGCAGATGCCGTCCGCATGTCGCTCATCATCGGTACAGGCCCTGGCAACGACAGCAAGATGAGTGAAGACAAGATCAAGGCTTACAAGAACTTCGCCAACAAGCTCTGGAACATCACTCGATTCATCATGACTTATACTGAAGGTATAAATTACGATAAGAATTTCAACGATTATACAGATACTGACAAAGAACTCACGAGAGAACGTGACGATATCATAGGGACCATCACTCGTGAAATCTCTGAATACAAGTTCTACCTCGCAGGAGAGAAGATCTACCAGTACGCATGGGCTCGCCTTGCCGATGTGATCATAGAAGAAAGTAAGTCGATCCTTGCAGGCAATGATGTAACGGCCAAGAATTCTCGTGAGCAATTCCTTCTTGATACATTATCAAAGATAGTGACCATTCTTCACCCATTCATGCCATTCGTAACAGAAGAGATCTGGAGCATGCTGCCTGTGGAAGACAAGCAATTACTCATAGTAACTAGCTGGCCAAAGTAATGAGCGAATTATTCAAAGATCCAAAAACTCTACTGTACGCGATACTCGGAGGAGCAGTACCAGCACTGTTCTGGCTCTGGTTCTGGCTTAAAGAAGAAGATGCAGACAATCCAGAACCCAAAGGCCTTGTGGCCATCTCATTCATAATAGGGGCTATCATGGTTATATTTGCAATAGCTCTAGAAAAAGATACCCTAACAATAGTATCAGATAAAAATATGCAGACTATCCTCTGGGCAGCCATAGAAGAGCTGCTGAAAGTGGTAGCTATATCTATCATCATACTCAACACTGGTATAGTAAATGAACCCATAGACTACCCTATGTACTTCATATCCTGCGCTCTAGGATTCGCAGCATTTGAGAACTTCCTATACCTCATACATCCTATACAAGTAAACGGTGCAATAGTTGGAGCCCTCACTGGGAACTTGCGCTTTATAGGATCCACACTACTACACGCCATCGCCACAAGCATGGTGGGGTCTGCACTTGGACTCTCGTTCTACATCAGACAATACCGTCCAGTATATCTACTAGTGGGTATCGTACTTGCTATCTCCTTGCATAGTGTCTTTAATTTTTTTATAATGAAGGGAGACGGCAGTAATTTCCTTTCTGTATTTGGATTCCTTTGGGTAGTAACTATTATTAATATTCTAATTTTTGAAAAACTAAAGCGTATGGGCGGAGGCGTAGCCACTTCCCAATAGCTAAAAATTATATGGCACATAAAAAATCGTTCTTCGAGAGACTCACTGGGGGTATCCGTCTAGATGACGAAAATACTAATGAAATGGAAGCATTATCTGAACCGGGTAAGCTTATGAAGCTATCCGTGTCTGATAGCGGTAAACACTCACACATAAAGGAAGCGGCACGTGAGCAAGCCTTTATGGAGCAGGAAGCAGAGCTGACCGTCGATGTATATCAGACAGCTTCTGAGATAGTCGTCCAAACCATGGTCGCAGGAGTACTGCCTGAGAACCTATCTATCAACATCACTCGCGACATGATCACCCTTCGTGGTAAGCGCGAAGAGAATCGATCTATCAAAGAAGAGAACTACTACATCCAAGAACTCTACTGGGGTGCATTCTCCAGAGTCATATCACTCCCAGAAGAAGTAGATCCAGAGGAAGCTGAAGCCATAGAAAAACACGGACTACTTATAATCCGCCTACCGAAGATCAACAAAAACAAAGAGACCACACTACGAGTGAAGTCTATCTAGATTCGAATAATGTGCCGAGGACCAGAGTTGAACTGGTGACCTATCCCTCTTCAGGGGAGCGCTCTACCAACTGAGCTACCTC
>JBAXNK010000015.1:0-12648 GCA_037133845.1 bacterium | reverse complement strand
AAACACTGATCTCATCGTAGAGTATACGAAGTCTCCAGCGACTCCCGCAAGTGAGAATATGGATAGCAGTATTATCACCGCAAGAAGCAGGAAACATATCCCTAGAATACTCGCCCTCGTCTCATCTTTTAACTCAACTTTTGATCGTTTATTCTTAGCATTTTTCTTGCTGCGTTTTGGTCGATCTTCTTCCTCTTCAATTTCTTCTTCAATATCTTTTTTTGCCATATAATGTAAAAATTATAGCATAATTTTTTCCAGAAAACTCACCCTGCTAAGGGGGAGTGCGCTTTGTAATCAAAGGGCGAGGGGGTATTTAAAAAGCAGAAAGAAATTTGTTCTTGCAATACAATTTTTCTAGTATATAATGGACAAATCAAGGACATAAATATTCTGTAAATATCAAACAAAAAGACAATGAAAAACTTCAAGGACACAGAAAAGACAATAATTAATTCATACGGACAGCCTTCTGTCTCTGACTTTAAATCCTTATCTAGCAAGCATATATACGAGTATACAACTAAAAAGACAGAGAAGATTATAACTGCTGTGTATATGGTGACTGACTATGTGGATGAGTCCGAGCCTATCCGGTCCAAACTACGATCGGTGGGAATAGATCTACTCTCAGATATTTACGAGTTATCTACTGCTGCAACTATCGATAAAGAGTCCCATATTTCCAGAGTCTTATCTCGCATTCACGAGACGATTTCTTTTCTTGAGATTGCGAGTAGTATCGGATTTATATCTGACATGAATACTTCTATTTTGAAGAGGGAATTAGCTGTTCTTGTTGGTGATATGCAAGATTTCAGGAGCAAGGATCATGCCAAAACTTTCACTCTGTCTGATGAGCTTTTCAGTGTGCCGCAGATTTCACAAATGCAGAGCACTAAGGAGATATTTTCCTATAAAGGACAGATAAAGGACACAAGATTAGACTCTAGTATGTCCGATAGAAATGGTGTCTTTAATGCAGACTCGTCTTACGCTAAGAGACAGTTGAGTCCGATAAACCAAATTACCAAAGAAGATAGGGTTGCGAAGATTTTATCTATCGTAAAGGACAAAGTTGACACAAGCGGAAAGTACCCAGAGCTCTCGATCAAAGACATCTCGTATCGTATCCCAGAGTGCTCCGAGAAGACTATCCAGAGGGAGCTCAACTCCTTGGTTGAGTCCGGCCAGATCCGTAAAACTGGTGCCAAAAGGTGGAGCAGGTATCAGGCTAACTAGCCCTCAAAATCTCCGTACCAGGAGGCTATGTTATCCACAGTTATACTATATAGCCCTTGCCTATAAATAAGCATTTAGTATATAATGCAAATGCATATTGGCAGCTAGCTTATTTAAAGCTTTTATGCTAATATGTAACTACTCTTATTGGGCTTATAACTAGGCTCATTTGAGGCCCCCGGAACACGTTGTGTAAAGGGGAAGATCATTGAAAATATAATACCATCTCATTCTAATACCAAGGGTGTTATGGCAATTCTTGTTCTCAATGGTCGCAAGCATTCTGTACCACTTTTCTCGACGATCTTTTTGAATCTTATTTATTTTCGAACGTAGCTTTTGATAGAGAAGCGAACGGAAATATTTTTGGACCAAAAGACCTTCAGAATATTCTTACAGAGTGAGTATCGGCCCTGTCGACAAGGCAGATTCAATTTGGTTTCTTTTAGGTTCGGAAATTTATTTGAGTGATTGATAGAATTATTCAAATAAATAAAACATACGCATACATATTAGTTTTTTCCTTGAGCACATTATTTATTCGTCGTGTTCAAGCGATTAGTCGAAATTAATTTAAAAATGCGTACGATTACAAAAATTATGTTAAATATCAAATCAAAGGCTATTAAGGCTTTCGCTGGTTTGATGGTTGCGTTGTTTGTTCTCTCAGCAGCATCTTTTGCTTCTGCAGATACAATCACTCTTCCTTCAACTGGTGTTAAGAAGACTAGTGGCGTAGAGGTCATCAAGAATCTTCAAATGTTCTTGAACTGGACTCTAGGTACATCAGTCACTCCTCTAACCGTAGATGGTAAGTGGGGTGCAAAGACAGCAGTAGCTATCAAGGCTTACCAGAAAGCTAACGGCTTAACAGCTGACGGTTCATTCGGTAAGATGAGTGCTGCTAAGGCAATGGCCCTCCAGACAGGTGGTACAACAGGTACAACAGGTACAACAGGTACAACAGGTACAACAGGAGTTGCTGGTTCAGTAAGTGTTATGCTTGCTAACGACAATCCTGCTTCTGGTTCAGTTGTTGCTCCTTCTACAGGCGCAGTATTTGCTAAGTTCGCATTCTCAGGTAATGGCACAGTTACAGCTTTGAAGGTTACTCGAACAGGTATCTCTTCAAACACAGCCCTATCAAACATTTACTTGTATGATGGTGCTACTCGCCTTACTGACGGTGCAAGCTTCAACTCAGACAACACAGCTACATTCAACAGCACAAGTGGTCTATTCTCAGTTTCTGGGACAAAGGTCATCTCTGTAGTTGCTGATGTTGCCAACGTTTCTGACTACAGTGTAGGTATCACTCTTTCTGGCGTTACAACTGGTGGCACTATGAGCCCAGTAAACGTAGCTGGAAACATCATGTACCTCGCAGTAGTTTCAAACATGGGTACAGTAGACTTCGGAACTGTTACTCCTACAGGTGGATCTATCGATCCAGCTAAGGACGTAGTAGTATTCAACTCTAACGTATCTATCGGTACACACGATGTTACATTTACTCGTCTTGCTCTTCGCCAGATCGGCTCAGTAAACAATGGTGACATTGCTAACTTCCGCCTTATGGTTGATGGTAATACAGTAGCGACAGTTGCTAACCTAGATTCTAACGGTTACGCTACATTTGTTCTAAGTACTCCAAAGGTTCTTACTACAGGTACTCGCGTAGTAAAGGTCATCGCTGATGTGAACGGTGGTTCTTCAAGGAACTTCCAGTTCTCAGTACGCAACAAGACTGATGTTAGCTTCCTAGACTCACAGTACAATGCTGGAATATCTGCTACATTTAGTAGTGGTAACTTCCCAGCTAGTCCTGTGGCAGCAAGTTCAATCAACTCAGGTTCAGTAACAATTCAGAAGGCTAACGACTCAACTACAGGAAACATCACCCTTAACGGTCATGATGTTACTCTAGCTAAGTACACTCTTACTACATACGGTGAGTCTCTCAAGATAGAGAACATCAAGGCTGGATTCACTTATGTGAATACTGGTGGTGGTAACGGTGGTGGCGCTACTCTTCGTAATGGTCGCATAATGATCAATGGTTCACAGGTTGGTTCAACAGCTACACTTCTTGCAGCTGGAACAACATACACAACTAACTATACGTTAGCTGCTGGTACACCTGCAACTCTTGAGATCCGTGCTGATATTTACGACAACGATGGTACAGGAGCAATCCTTGCTACTGATACTCTCGTTGGTAACTTGCTATCTTCAACTTCAAACACACAACGTTTGACTTCACTCGGTTACATCACAGTTCCTGCCGCTACAGTTGCTGGCAATACTTTGACTGTACAGAGTGCTGCATCTCTGTCAATGGCTAAGACTTCAACATACGGAGCTCAGACAACAGCTGTACCTCAGACTCAGTCATACAAGGTTGCTTCCTACACTTTGAATGGAAACAATGTTGAGGCTGTAAATCTAGACACTGTATCTGTAGACTTTACTTCTGTAACAAACGCTACTTTCTCAGCAGCAGATCTTACAGATGTAGTTCTAAAGATAGACGGCTCAGTTATCGGTTCACCTAAGTCAACTGTATCAGCTACTGGTAACTCATTCTCAATAACAAAGAGTCTTGCAAAGAACGGCTCTATGACTATCGAGCTCTGGGCTACTATCGGCTCTACAATCACAGCTGCTGACTCAGTCAAGGCTGTTACTACAATAAGTGGTACAGGGGCTGATTCATCTGTTGCTTCATCTACTGGTGCAATTGATGGCCAGGTTATCACAGCAAACACTGGATCATTCACAGCTACTCTTGACTCTACACGTCCTGATGCTGCTCTCAACGATGATAGTGGTACAAAGACTATGGCTGCATTCAAGTTCGCAGCTGTTACTGACTCATACATTGTGACTGATCTTACATTCACAGTTGCAAACGTTTCAACAGCTTCAATGATGAGCCTATACGATGGTTCAACTTTGGTTGCATCTAAGGCCGCTGCTACGACAACAACCTTCAACGGTTTGTCATGGAAAGTGGACGCAGGTACAAACAAGGTACTTAGTGTCAAGCTTGATCTTGGAACAGTTGGTGTTGGTCAGGGTACAACAGGTGCTTCAACACTCGTTACTCTTACTTCAGGTATAGCTACAGATGGTTCAGGCACTTCAGCTGCAATCACTGAATCTAACCCTGCAGGTACTGCACAGTACACTTACAAGGCTGTCCCTACTCTTTCAACAGTAGCGCTACCTTCAAGTGCTCTTGTTGGAGGTACAAACACACTTGCTAAGTTTGCAGTTAATACAAACGGTACAGGAACAATAGAGTGGAATAGAATCATCTTCTCAATCGCGAAGACTTCAGCTCCTACTCTTGCTTCATTCACTGTTTGGAACGCTGATTCAAACACTCAGATTCTTGGAACATCAACAATACTTGACACTGCAGATGCTGCGACATGTCTCGCAACTCTTGCATCATGTAAAGTATCGTTCGTTCCTACAACTCCACAGGCCGCAGGTACATTCGTACTTAAGGCAACTGTTGGTGGTACACTAGTAGCTGCTGACTATGTATCTACAGCTATCACAACAAAGACTACTCCAGCATTCGCAGCATCAGTTGCTTACGCTACAGTAGCCGCAGTTGGTGGTGGATTCGATACATTCGCTCACGCTGCTCTAGGTTCATCATTCATCTGGTCTGATATGTCTGCTTCAAATCATGACGCAACAACTCTAGACTGGACAGGTGACTACCTAGTACGCACTCTACCTCTTGACTCACAGACTCTTACAAAATAAGTAGTCCGCTAAGTTAAGTTTGATAGAGGTTTCTCGAAACCTAAAATCGAACCAAAAAGCCACTCCGAAAGGGGTGGCTTTTTGCGTATGTTCTTGAGTATTATTTTCTCTGTCCCGAGGGCCGTCCTTGGGACGAACCAGCATGGAGCAGATTGACATATAACAGTAAAATGCTAATATCAGCCTATTATGAAATACGATCAAAAGACTCTTATTGGTGCCGGAATTGTAGTTATTTTACTAGTTATCGCTTTTGTTTTCAGTTTCAAGCACAAGAGTGTAGAGGCTCCGCTTCCTATGCCATCAGTTAGTATGGATGTACCAGAAACCCCTGCTAAGCCTATTGTTCACAAGAAGAAGGTCGCAGTAGATATGACAGAAGGCTTGTCATATACAGAAGCTTTCATGAAGTATGGCAAGGGTAACTTCTTACAGTTCGATGACAACTGTCAATCTCACCCTGTCAGTCTATCAGTCGTTAATGGCTCTAAGCTCATGCTCGACAACCGCTCTGCCAAGAGTGAAGTGATCACAGTAGGGGACAATAGTTATGCTATGGGTCCATTCAGCTTCAAGATCATCATAGCAAGTGCCTCAAGCATCCCTACGACTTACACCATCGACTGCAAGGACGCCCAGAACGTCAGCACTCTAATCGTGGAATAATCTAGCCCTACCCAACCAGGACAAACAATCAAAGTTATCCACTAAAATCCTCCCGAGGACGGTCCTCGGGAGGATTTTCTTTTTATTGGATGATATAATTATATTATGTTAAGGAAGGACCCTTTCATCACAGGTGAGTACTATCATATTTATAATCGAGGGGTAGATAAAAGAGTTATTTTTAAATCGGCTCAAGATTTCAAAAGATTTATGATTTCTTTATATCTTTCTAATTCGGAAAAATCCTTTAGAATAAAAGATATAATTAAGAATCAAAACAAAAGTCATCAGGATCTATTCTTTGTAGATACAGATAAAAAAATAGTTTCAGTCGGCGCCTGGTGTCTAATGAGTAATCATTTTCACATATTGGTTCGGCAAGAGATTGATGGAGGAATAAGTAGGTTTATGAAGAAGCTGGGCACTTCCTATTCTATGTATTTTAATATGAAATATGAGCGCACTGGGGCCTTGTTTGGCGGGCTGTTTAAATCAAAGCTTGTCGGTAATGATGACAATTACCTTCGCCAACTTCTTGCGTATATACACTTGAATCCTTTAGAAATCGAATTTGGTGACTGGGTGAATAATACCGAAAGAGATGAGGATAAGATGAGAAGGTTTCTGGATTCCTATAAGTATTCCAGCTTCACAGACTATATTACGGATAATCCGATAAGTAGGGTAGAAAGATCAATTATAAGTCCAGAAAATTTCCCAGACTATTTTCAATCACAGCAGTCTTTTAAAGATTTTGTTGAAAATTACTTCCTTCTGTCCCGAGGACGGTCCTCGGGACGAGAATGAAGAATAGGTGAAGTTATCCACAGGTTTGTGGGATTTTGTGTGGCAGAATGATTTGGTGGATTGTATAATAACTCCATGTCTATAAAAGCTAAAATAAATTCTTTATCGCTCGTACCTAAAATCATCGTCTACTTGTTGCTCGCTGGTATCATCATACTCGTAGCTGCTGTTATCGTCCGCATCCCGCATGCCATAGATCAGAAGAAGACGAAGGAGGCGGTGGACAAGATCCACGCGACCAAGCTCACTCTCGATGATGTGATAGGGAAGAGCCTGCCACCTGACCCGGGAGCCGAAGCTGACAAGACTATCACCGGTATCGATGCGAATCACAATGGTATTCGTGATGATGTAGAGCTTGCGATATTCAAGCAGTACCCAGACTCTGCGAAAACCAGAGCAGTACTTTTGCAGTATGCGCTTATGTTGCAACTGCAGATAAGCTTACCTTTCTTAAATAGGGATATTGTTACTGCGACCGTAGAAGATAATGAGAGTAGAGCAGAGATATGTATGTGGAGCTTGAGTTCTAGGTCTGATATGAAAAAATTTAATGAAGATATAGATAAATATGAAAGCTTTGTTAAAAATCTTCAAATTAACAATGAACAGAGAAAAAAATATAATAATGATTTCTATGGATATTTAGGAAGCTATTCTTCTTCAAACGGTGGTTGCGATGTTGATATATCAAAATTATCCAGCTAATAATCAAGCATGGTTTTTAGAAAAGAAAACATAATATATTTAATATATTCTCTTGTTTTTATCATCTACCCTCAAGTATCTTTCGCAAGCAGTCAGTGTTCTAAAACAGGATACACAATACTCACAATAAACGGTGTATTCACTAATGAAAGTGGTGCAAATAATAATAAGACACAGTTGGCAAGAAATTTTGGTATTACGTGGAATAATCAAGAAGTTACTTATCAATACATCCTCAACCCCTCCCACGGGGCTGGGATTGGGGATATCATTGATTCGGTAGGTCAGGGGTTGTTTGATGAACAGATTGATTATGATTTGGTGAATATGCTCAATGATACGAGTCAGAAATTGACGACACAGAAGGTGCTGCTAGTCGCACACTCGCAAGGTAACTTCTATGCCAATAGTATCTACAAGAAGATTACTGATGTCCCAGGTGGGGTGCCTAGTCAGTCGATAGGTGTATACGGAGTAGCCAATCCTGCCAAGTCTGTCGGGGGTGGAGGTAAGTATCTGACTTCAGATACTGACAAAGTTATCGCGAAAGTCGTTGGTCGTACTATCGGGGTGCTCACACCCAACACTCATATAGAGCTCGGCCCTAGTGATGACTATCTGGGGCACAACTTCTCAAATGTTTACTTGAAGTACAAAAGTGATCAGATCGTATTAGATATCAGGTCATCGCTCGATAGGTTAAAATCAAATGATGTTCAAGATCCCAGCCAGACATGTATCGATCCACCAGAGATTACTCTTGGTCACAAGATCGAAGGACTAGGTATCTACATTGCTGACTCTATTGCGAATGGGGGTGTGTATGTAGCATCCAGAACTATTCGTGGAGTTTATAATGTCGGGCTTGCGATAAATAACTCTATAGATAGGACAGTTCTTGCAATAGCAGGCTTTGGTAAGTCTCTTTTTGCTACCGCATTCTTCGCAGAGCAGAATAATCTGAATCCAAATGTTGCTCAGAATTTACTTGCAAAAGAACTACCAGAAAGTACCCCGGTAGACACTACTCCTGTGGTAGATACTCCCACTGTTTATCCAAAGCCAATCGTGGTAGCTACGACCTTGCCGCAGGTAGTGTTAGATACTGTATCGACAAGCCCTCTTGTAAATAATTCTGTAAGTACAGTCTCAGGTGGAGTAGCACATGGCAAGAATAATGTGGTGAATACTGTCAATCAAATCACCCCGAACCAATCTCCTGGTGGAGATGGTACGGGGCAGGCCCCTTTTCCAAAAGGAGGGGATTCTACACCTCCTACTCCGTCAACCCCAGACCCTGTGCCACAAGTCGTTGACGTGCTGGCGCCAGCGATCACTCTCAACGGTGCACCTAGGTATGAGATCGCTATTAATTCAACCTTTACAGATCCCGGTGCTACTGCGCTCGATGGTGTCGATGGGGTAGTGCAAGTCGTAGCAACTGGCACAGTAGATAGTGCGACACTGGGTACTTATGTCCTCACTTATACCGCGACAGATACTGCGGGTAATACCTCCACCGCTACTCGCACTATCATAGTTGAACCAAGGCTTGGCAGACAGACCAACTTTGATCGCAACAATAAGGTGTATATTACGAGTACCTATGGCGTATGCGATATCGCAAACAAGGTTGTGTATCTTTACGGTAGTAATATGGGCGTGACTAATTTTGTAAGTAGTACGAACTGGCATACGAATAGTATGGCAAGTGGTAATACAGATATGATTCCAAATATAAATTATCGATTTATATTTGCAGACTATGCATTTGCAGATATTGATTGCGCGAATGATACGCACATAAATGACTTCTCGAATACGCTCCACTACACCAGTGCACTGGGTTCTTCCGTTATGTATGATCCGAATTCTATAACTACGATATACAGCTTCGTCTTCAATGGTCCAAGCCCAAGTGTAGTAGGCGTGATCAAAGAACCAGCCAATACCATAAAGATGGTGGTGCCTACAAGCACCGACCTGACCAGTCTGGTGCCGACTATCATCATCGCACCAGGAGCGACTGTTATTCCTGCAAGTGGGCAAGCTCAGGATTTCACAAATCCAGTTATTTACAAAGTAACATCTCTGGATGGCTCAACGCTTGAATACACAGTGAGCATAATCCCAAAGGGTAATATATTTATTTTTGATCCTGACAACAAAATTTATTTCTCACAGACTGGTACCGGCATGGTGTCGTTCTGTAATGTAGATAGTCGTACCATAGAATCTACTAGCAATTTCAGCGGATCATCAAGTCTGCTCAGTAGTACAAATTGGCAGACAGCGGGGATGATATCTCCCAATACGAGCATGACACCTAATGTAAACTACAGATTTATATTTGGTGATAGTACAAGGGCAGAATCTGACTGTGCAGACGGCACATACATAAGCGACTCATCAAACAGCTTCTATTATGCAACCAACATGGGGGACTCGATTGTATACTTGCCGTAACAAAAACCTAGCTAGGTTTTTGGGTAATTTAGGATTGTGGTACAATGTACCCATGAAAGACATGTTTGATAAGCATTCGCTCAAGACCATCATCTATTTCTGCCTTATAATACTAGTCGGATTGCTCGCTTTCCGATTCATTGACTCTTTCAGATAAGTCTGCTATATTGGCCTAGTCAGCCGTAGAAAGTAGGCCAAGGTAGCAATACCGCATAAGCCCTACCGAGGTTTCAAAACTTGTATCTTATAGATATGAGACTAGATTCAAAACGGCCCGAAAGGTCGATTTTTTGTTTTTAAACACAATAAACACATGCCAATAACATTAGATAAAAAGAAGCAGTTAGTAGCAAGTCTTGAGAAGTCTCTCAAGTCTGCAAAGTCTGTAGTCTTTGTGAAGTTCGACAAGTTGAAAGTGGCAGATGTGAATGCTCTTCGTCGCTCACTCCAGAAGGAGGGGATCGGATACATGGTATCCAAGAAGACACTTCTAGCGCGCGCCTTGGGTACACACGGAGTCGCAGGCGAGCTACCTATGCTTGAAGGCCAAGTAGCAATAGCATTCGGAGAAGACCTCCTTGCTCCTGCTCGCGAAGTCTTTGCTTTCCAGAAGACTCACAAGGATAACATCTCGATAGTCGGAGGAGTGTTCGAGTCCAAGTACATGAATGCAAGTGAGATGATGTCTATCGCGACAATCCCACCACTACAAGTACTCCGCGGAATGTTCGTAAACATCATCAACTCTCCGATCCAGAGACTAGCAGTAGCGCTTGATCAGATAGCAGTGAAGAAGAGTTAATTAATTATAAATTTTAATCAATAATATTATGGAACCAACAAACGTAGAAGTACCAGCAAAGTTCAAGGATATCGTTGCTTCAATCGAGCAGATGTCAGTACTTGATTTGCATGAATTAGTAAAAGTTTTCGAAGCTAAGTTCGGTGTATCAGCAGCAGCTGTCGCAGGCCCTGCAGCGGCCGCAGGTGCCGGAGAAGAGGTAGAAGTGAAGGATTCATTCACAGTAGAACTAACAGCAGCAGGTGAGCAGAAGATCGCTGTCATGAAAGTTGTGAAGGAAGTTCTCGCTCTCGGCCTCAAGGAAGCTAAGGACTTAGTCGATGGCGCTCCTTCAGTACTCAAAGAGGGTATGAAGAAGGCAGAAGCTGACGAGTTCAAGAAGAAGATCGAGGAAGCTGGTGGAAAAGTAACACTCAAGTAACCCATTCTAAGCTCAGAAAAACGCCCCTTGCAGGGCGTTTTTCTATTGTATATACTGTACCCCATGGAAACACTGGCAAAACTGTTTGGCGGAGTGGCAAGAGTGAAGATTATGAGACTTTTCTTACTTAACAACGACTCCTTTACATTAGAAGAGATAGCCTCCCGAAGTAGGGTAACCAAAGCTCACGCACGTAAGGAAGTAAACGCTCTTTCTGCTATGGGCTTTATAAAATCAAAGACTATCGCCGTCGAGGGCTATAGAGGCGCCAAGAAGAAGGTGGTAGCTTGGAATCTGAATATAAACTTCCAGTACCTAAGCTCTATCCGGGACCTTCTTGTGGATCCGAACCTGCTTATGAACGAAGACCTAGTCGCTCGGTTCAAGCCTATTGGCAAGATCAAGCTTATGGCCGTCTCGGGCGTATTTATCGGTAGTGACAAGAGTCGAGTAGATGTGATGATAGTAGGGGACAAGATCAAGAAGAATATACTCGTACAGGTGGTAAAAGGCCTCGAATCTGAGATCGGTAAAGAGCTTGATTATGTGGTCTTTGACACCGAGGAATTCAAATATCGCCTTGATATGTATGACAAACTGGTCTGTGACATCATAGACCTACCTCACCAGATGCTTATTGACTCTGGGCAGTTATCCACATATATCTCTAAAAAGTAGGGCTTTTTGGCATTCTAGTGATATAATATAAGTGTACTTGAAAGGTCGAAGCTTTGTAAGTATATTTATTATTAAAACGTTTTTATTACAAACATATCTATTATGATGTTCATAAACACTTGGGGAGGCATATTCAGTTCTTCGTTACTCAATCTATGGTATGGCTTTATTAGCTTCGTACCCGGTCTATTGGGCGCTGTTATCTTGTTCATACTTGGTTGGTTCGTCGGTTCTATCGTAGGCAAGGCTATCGAGCAGCTTATCGCAGCACTGAAGATCGACAAGCTCTTCGAACAAGCTGGTGCAGAAAGTTTCCTTACTAAGGCTGGTGTTAAGCTAAACGTCGGTGGATTCATCGGTAGTATCGTAAAGTGGTTCACTATCGTAGTGTTTCTCATGGCCTCACTTGAGATCATGGGCCTAACACAGGTGAATGATTTCCTACGTGAAGCAGTTCTATACTATTTGCCAAAGGTAGTCGTAGCCGCATTGGTACTCGTCATCGCTACAGTGCTTGCTGATGCTATGAAGAAGCTTGTACAGGTGTCTGCAAAGGCAGCTAACGTTGCTTCTGCAAACATGCTTGGATCTATAGCTCGCTACTCTATCTGGATATTCGCTTTCATCATCGCTCTATCTGAGCTTGGTATCGCGACTGCATTCATGCAGATTCTATTCACAGGGCTCGTTGTAGCTCTTGCTCTTGCAGCAGGTCTTGCTTTCGGTCTCGGTGGTCGTGATGCAGCTTCTCGTGCTATCGAGAAGTTCTCAAACGACATGTCAGCAAAGATGTAGTTATAAATATACACCTTTTACAAAAAGCCCCTTTGAGGGGGCTTTTTGTTTTATGTGCCTGCCCTGTAGTGAACTTGTTCTACTGCAGGGCAGGCACACAAATCTATACCAGGTATTGAGGACCTATAGTATAATATACCTGTGAAATCAACCTTCCACACACTTTTTCTCAAAACCTTCTCCCTGATCCTCCTGTCTACTCTCTCCGTAGCCTACATACACGCCTCTACTAGTACAAGTAAGGTATCTTCCTCTACCAAAGTAACTAAACAAGTAGCAT
>JBAXNK010000014.1:0-13452 GCA_037133845.1 bacterium | reverse complement strand
AAAAGTGGCTCATCGGAGAGGACTTTCTTGCATAGATCCATGAGGTGAAGGAAATGCTCCTCTATCTTCCATAGCTCATCTTTCGGTCCATGACCAAAAGATGGTGGATCCATGATGATACCATCATACTTGTTACCGCGTTTGACTTCCCTCTCTAGAAACAGGATACAGTCTTCAACTATCCAGCGGATAGGTGCATCAGAGAGCCCTGATAGCTCTGCATTCTCGCGTGCCCAAGATACTGCAGTTTTCGATCCATCGACGTGCACAACTTCAGCACCAGCCTTCGCACAAGCAAGTGTCGCTCCGCCAGTGTAAGCAAATAAGTTTAGTATCCTAAAAGCTTCACCGGATGATAATTTTTCAGGTCCTCGGGTCAGTTCGTTCCCTTCGGTCACTCCACCAGACCGTGAAAAATTATCATCCGGTTTTGCTTCATTAATCTTTTTCTGCATCCAATCCCAATTTACGATCTGTTCTGGGAAGAGGCCGGTATGCTTGAAAGATGTAGGCTTGATAGAGAAAGTCAGATCTCCGAAATTTATATTCCAAGAATTGGGCACACTATTCTGTACTTCCCACTTGGTGCGAGTACCTACACGCGAGAACTTCAGATCTGCGCCACTCCAGGCATCTACGTGAAGTGACTTCTTCCAGAGAGCTTCCGGATCTGGGCGCACCATGGTGTATTTGCCAAAGCGCTCAAGCTTCAAGCCTTCGCCTGAATCGAGCAACTCATAATCTTCTTGTTTTGATATTTTTAGAATCATTTTAGATATTTTGCTATGTTTTTCTTATGTATATCATAATTCTCTGCATAGTGCACGGTACCAGTCTTGTCATGAAGGTAGTACAGGTACGCTGAATCCACAGGGTGTATGGCCGCATCTATCGCAACAAGCCCAGGATTAGATATAGGAGCACTAGGCAAACCCTTCTCCTTATATGTGACTTTATCTATATCTACCTGCAGTGGCATGCCGATCGATAAACGCTTCCACAATATGCCAGAGATGGTCGGAGCATCGCTCTTGCCGCTCGCCTCTTTCTCGATGACTGAAGCCATAGTTATGATATCTGCTAGAGAATGATGACTATTGTAGATATCTCCTTGCAGAAGTTTTAATCTTTTATTGAAATTCATATGCATGACACCCACGACATCTTCTGCGGTAGTTGAATTCAAGAAGAAGTAAGTGTCTGGGAATAGATATCCTTGTCTACTCTTCGTTTTGTTCAAGAATAAATCTTTATCGAAATTTTTCAGTGAACTAGAGAGCACCTGAGCCATCTCTCTATTTGTCAGACCTTCGTGGAGAGTGACTTTGACTGTAGGGTTACGATAAATCCTTGGATGCGTCCATGAATACAATTTAAATGCAAGAAGTATCGAAACTACAGCGAGTAGACCAATGACAACGATGAAATATTTTGAAAATTTGTGTCCATCCTCCATAAGCTATATAGGTAAGTTTGCAGGAGGCTTGGCGATCTTGGACTCGATACGCTTGAATGATGGAGTGCTCGAAACCATACCCGGAAAGTGGAAGAGTGTAGCCAGTTCTTCATTGGACACGACAAAGACATTCGGTCTGTGCGATGGGAAGAAGAAGGCTAAAGCCTTTGGATAGTCGATGGAGTATTGTATCGGCGGGTGGAAGAACGTACGAGTGCGATACCAGTAGAGCATACGATTCTTGATCTTGGTAAGTGCAAGTCCGGTAGGATCGGACCATGGAGCGTCGAACTGTGTGGAGTTCACACGCCAGATCTCATTGATATTGGGCTGAGCATACTGACGCCATATGAGTCGTGATGCACGACGATGATTGTTGAACTGATCTTCTGTGCAGAGCCTCTTGTCGGAAAGTGTGATCACTCGTATACCACAGTCGAAGTGTATCTGATTTATCTGATCAGTAATGGCTTTGATTATGGGTCGTACTGGTTCTGGAGTACGTACATCAGATCCAACCGGTGTACCGACGTCGTTAAACTGGTTACGAGTGTATGGCTCCAAAACTTTAAACATAAAAGCATTCGCAGCTTCAGCGAAAGTCATACTCTTGCCAGTCTTATGATTGTGATATGGTTTGATGGTCTGACGAATTATGATCTGTATCCACATCTGTTGACCACGAGGGAGCGACCCTAGGTACTCCACTATAGGAGTGATCGGATCGATCTTGAATTCCTCCTTGATACCAGTCTTAATATCATCACCAAATCCTTTATAAGTCTTGAAAGGTAGGAAATCTTCTTTAAGTTTAGTGTACTCACAGCCCCAGAGATTCCAATCACCGTTCTTTGTATATTCAGGGACTTGCATGGCATAGTCTTCAACCTCGACAACTTTCGCTTGAGGGTACTGAGCATATATCTGAGTCTCGACTAGGTCACGCATGCGAGTCGGAGTTCGTACATAGAAGTGTACTTGCCCATCGATAGATGCTATCTCAAGTGAGAACCAAAACCATGGCGCACCCTGGATATACTGTTCCCAGAAGCCTTTAAAAGTTTTCTGATAAAAAGCATTTGAGAATATCAACTCCATCGCAGCAGGACTCTTGATTACATCACGAGGCACTTGGATCTCGAGCAGCACCCACTTGATACCGAGAATGAAGCGCTCTTGACGATAGTGATGCCATAGATTCAGCGCTGATATAGACAGAGGAAAAGGCATCACATAACCGACAGCAAGCAGTACTGTATTCAATATATTAAAATGATAAATCGAGAAAAGAAAAATACAGATTGCTACAACAATAGCAATAAAAATAATCCGAAGATTAGTATCAAAATCTATAAAATCTTCTACGAAGCTTCCGCCACCTTCTGCCATGGTACTAGTATATCATACTAGACAGCAGTATAAAGACCTGCTTTGTTTTTCTTGAAATATTTTGAGTTCTGAAGGTTCACGAGGATAGTATTCTTCTTCAAGTAGCGTTCTTTCATAACCTGATCGATGATATCTTCCTTAGACATTGGACCGTTCTTGGCAAGTAACTCTTTGATGACATCGCGTACTACTCCACTCTTGTATCCCCACTCAGAAAGTGCGTAGATACCACGGCCAACGAGTACGAATCGAGGGTCCTTGATAAGTTCATTGTGACAAGTAGCAACGTGGCAGTTCTTGTCGAATGTAGATGCTACTGCTTTTGCCACTTCGCGGAAATGCATAGGTGAACCATGCTTGCGCATCATAAGGAATGCATAGTCCTTCACTCCACGAGTCTTGATAGATGAAGAAGTAGACTTACCCCACTCTCCGAGTGGATTCTTGCTGATCTTCTTGGACATGCCGAGCCAGCGACGAGCGATCTCTTCGCTGCGATATTTGTCAGATACATTCTTTACTTCATTCAAGAACTTCTTGATAAGCTCACCTTCTGAGATAAGTTCGTCATCTGACATGCCAGAGTAGAGGCTCTTGAGCGCCTTGTGTATCTCATCACTCACATCTCCATCTACACTCCAGCGAGACTGGAAATGCTCATCCTCTTTGTGTGTAGTAAATTCATCAGAAAGAGATAGGTAGAGATTGATATGGTTTTGAGTAAGTTTAATTTTAGAAATATGATTGATTAGATCATGCTCAGACACAACGGCACCTAGGGTGTGGAGTAGATTCTTGAGCTCTTCGAAGACAGCTCGCTCTGCTTTGAAAGACTGTGATTTACGGATCATAGCAAGAGCAGAATTCTCGATCTGACGTACGCGTTCACGAGTGATACCGTACTTGGCACCGATAGCTTCTAGAGTTTTACGCTCTGCATCATCGGTAAGTCCAAAACGATTCACTACGATCTCGTAGGCCCTCTTTGGGAGTCCTCCGATCATACGCTTGGTGACTTGTTTAGGCTTAAATGTGACTGGATTTGGCATGAAAGATGTTTGAAATTAATTTATTACTCTTTTACAATATCATTATTATCAAATAAAGTCAACTCCCTTGTCTTTTAAGCCTTTTTACTGGATGTTTTGAACTTTGAGCGCTCTTGTTCGGTTAGGAATTTCTTGCGTAAACGTACGTTTTTAGGGGTGATTTCCAGGTATTCGTCATCTGACATGACTTCAAGTCCACGCTCTATAGAGAGCTTGAAAGGAGGCTTCACATTGATGGCCTCATCAGCACCAGAGGATCTCATGTTTGAGAGCTGTTTACCCTTCGTAGGGTTTACGGACATTTCTTCGCCCTTGGTCACGTTACCAACCACCATGCCTTCGTAGACTTCGTCACCGTGTTCGATATATAGAACTCCGCGTTCCTGAAGAGTCCATAGAGAGAAGGCGGCAGTCTTACCAGCAACCATCGAAGTCATGGATCCGACGTCGCGCTTCTTGATCTCACCTGCATAATCTTTAAATCCTACAAAGCGTGAAGAGAGCAGTCCTTCACCTTTCGTGTCTACTACGAATGTACCTCGGTAGCCGAGAAGTCCACGAGTAGGTATCTCGATGAGCATACGAGTGATCCCCTCTTTCTCGTGCATGTTTGTGATCAGGCCTTTACGTGAAGTCAGCTTCTCGATGACAGTTCCTGCGTATTCATTGCGTACATCGATAGTTGCCTCTTCGTACGGCTCAAGCTTTTTCCCTCCTTCGTTCTTGATGATGACGTGAGGCTGTGACACCTGTAGTTCGTAGCCCTCGCGACGCATGTTCTCAAGCAATACTGCGATGTGTAGCTCTCCGCGACCATAGACTAGGTAGCCTTCGTGTACCTCTTCTTCATCTTTACCATCGAAGTCCACTTTGAGTCCGACGTTGATCTCAAGCTCTTTCTCTAGGCGCTCACGGATCTGGCGACTTGTGACGAACTTGCCTTCACGTCCAGCAAAGGGCGAATCATTCACGATAAAGTTCAGCGAGATAGTAGGCTCATCGATAGCGATAGACTGTAGTGCAGGAGTCTCTGCCTTGTCAGTGAAAGTCTCACCTATGAAGACGTCAGGCACTCCGGCAACGATAGCGATGTCACCAGTACTAATAGTATCTACTTCTTTCCTTTGTATACCTTCGAATATGAACATCTTGGTGATACGGTTCGTACGGCTCTTACCATCAGCATCCTTCACAAAGATATTTGAACCTGTCTTGATAGATCCAGAGTACACACGAGCGACAGCTAGACGGCCGAGGAAGTTGTCGTAAGCTAGGTTGAATACCTGAGCCACGAAGTCACCACCTTTGTTCACCGAAGCTTCTGGTACATCTTGGAGTATGAGGTCAAGTAGTGGAGTAAGGTCCTTTGATTCATCTTCGAGCTTGAGCTTGGCGATACCCTGCTTGCCTATCGCATATATAGTCTTGAAGTCGATCTGAGCATCGGTCGCACCAAGCTCTATAAAAAGTTCAAGGACTTCCTCGTGCACTCGATGCGCATCAGCTGCTGGCTTGTCGATCTTGTTGATAACAACGATAGGCTTCAGGCCTAGCTCTAGAGCCTTCTTAAGCACGAATCGAGTCTGAGGCATAGGGCCTTCCTGAGCATCTACGAGTAGGAGCACAGAGTCGATAGCGCGAAGCACACGCTCGACTTCAGATCCGAAGTCCGCGTGGCCTGGAGTATCTACGATATTGATCTTGGTACCTTTATAGTTAACCGATGTGTTCTTGGCATAGATAGTGATTCCACGCTCAAGCTCGATAGTATTCGAGTCCATAGTCACCCCCTCCTCCACCATGCCGCACTGCTTCATGAGCTGGTCAGTAAGAGTTGTTTTTCCGTGGTCGACGTGTGCGATGATTGCGATGTTTCTGATTTCTGTTGGGTTCATAATAAAAATCGCCTAAGGGCGAATAAATTGATAGATGAATAATAACACAAAATTTATAATTTGCCTAATTCTACAATATAAATACAAACAAAAAGCCCACCAGCTCGACTTCTTGCCGTGCGGGTGGTGCTTGGAAACTAGAACAAATCGATGCGCGTGCCGAACCCGAGATAGGTCCGGACAGAGTCGTTCATGGTGAATACTGTGAACGAAAAGCGCTTCGTAGCTTTTGGGTGAACTACGAAAAGATACTCCGAGTAGTCATGCCTGCGCCCCAGATAGAACCTCCGGTAGCCTTCAACAGACAACTCCACGCCCTTAAGTTTCAGTGGATTCGTCGCCCCAGATACGAGAACATTGTCCGGGGATCCGCCTACAAGCCTGGGCAGTACTGCCACGAAAAGTCCCTCGACCAACTTGTCCAGACCAGGTATGGCCTGATCAATGTTCAATCGGGGGCCAACCTGGTAGGACACCTGGCCCAGACTCGGATAGGAGTCTGACTCCATCTGCACAGAGAACACTCTCTGCTTACCGGGAGCAAACGCAAATGCGTGCTCCACGAGCAGTGTTTCGTGCGGATGCATCTCTATGAATCCGTAACCAGACCCAGACAAACCTCCGATTTTAGTATCCAGAGACCACTGATACTGTGGGTAAACCACCTCGCCCTGGTTTCCAGCGAATGCGTCAACCCACATATGGACACTTCCTTTTGATGGAGTACTCTGAGCAAAAATCCCCGAGCACATCATTAACGCAACTGTGATGACTTTCGGCATAGAACAAAATCTCCTCAGACCCATTTAAACAAATTACCTATTTTTGTCAAATACATTTTTCCAGAACTGTCCTAGAGAAATTATGGCAACTTCACTATACTCTTATCAATAATCCAATAAGAAAGCTCCCGGACACGATGGTCTGGGAGCTCTGGTTTTTGGGAGAAATATGATACGCCACTCTCCAAAGGCGCTTTGAGGCAAATTTATTTCAAGCGACTACCTCTGCCGCTCGGATTAGCCGGTCCAGGGTTTCAATAACCTCAACCGGATAAAATCCTACAGACGTTTCATCGCTGACCATCAGGCCAGTGACGCAGAGAGAAATCAGGTACGAGATCCAAAGCACTTCCTGTTCGGAAGATTGGATAGCGCTTTTCTTCATCGAGGCCAGGAGTCCCGTGCCTACGATGCAAGATTTACCTTGCGCTCGATAAGCTCGAACCACCTTCTCGACTTCCGAGACGATGTGCTCTGGTCGAACAGAGAGTCTGAGATCGCCGAGACCGACAAATCCGCCATCGGTAATACTCACGATAGCCGCGAGGTCCTCCCCCGCTTCTCCAAGTTCATACTTGAAGAGGATTTTGCCGCTTCCACCTAACGACAGGTAGTACTCTTTGAAAGCAGCCACCTGTACGGCGGTCGTTCCGTACGACATCACTATCTGGTCGGCAGCCACTTCGACTGCGAACCGAACGCCCCGCTCGTCCTTCTGTGTTAGATGGGGCAAGTCGAGATCCGCGATCTTGAAACCGCGAACCGTGAAGCCCTTCCGAGGCTCCAGAAGACCCGCCATAGTCACCCTACAGAGAACATTGGAATGTTCTAGAGAGGATTCCCTTACGACTTCGAAGATTGGACACCCGTCCCCGATCAACACCTCCTGCCCTACTCTAAGTAAAGTCAGAAAACGTTCATACGGAAAAGGGATCTCTCCGTTCTCAGGAGACAGATTCGTAGTTAGCTCAATCAAATCGCCGACAGAAACTTCTCTTCCGACAAACTCACCAAGCCTAAGCTTGTGACCGGGACAATCGACCATGATGTCGACTACCTTACGGAGAACTGCCGCCATGCGACGAATGAGCGCGATGACCCCCGCAAGAAACGGGTAGTCATCCTCAGATCTCACATGTGACAGGTTGAACCTGAACACATTTACTCCCGCCTGCATCATACGACGAATTACTACTTCGCCATACGACGCGGGCCCAAGTGTTGCAACTATCTGTATTTTTCTCACATCTTTCCCTCCTCAGGGGTAATTAAAATAACTTTGCTTAACTTCAAGCAAACATTACCCTTCATAGACGCCCATGTCAAACTTAATTATTTATAGCAGCTTCACTATGTCGTGATATGTGATGATGACCATCAGGAGCATCAAGATGCCGAAGCCGATCATGTTCACCATGTTGGCAATTTCTGGCTTGATGCGTGAGCCTTTTATCTTCTCTACTAGTAGGAAGAAGAGTCGTCCACCATCAAGTGCTGGGAACGGGACAAGGTTTATAACTGCGAGGTTGATAGAGATAAGTGCCGTGAATGATAGTATGTATATGAATCCGAACTTCGCTGCATCCCCGACTACACCTACTATGCCGACTGGACCTGTGATAATCGCGATATTACCATGGCCGATGAGTGCATCGTGTATAAGAGTGTAGAATCCTGAAGCAGTAGCTACCACTAGATCCCAAGAAAGCTTGAAACCTTCCCAGATTGCTTTATAGAAAGGAAGTTTCAGTGTGCCTATGATATCCATAGTGATACCGATACTCGGAATTCCATCAGAACTTGTGGTAGTAGGAATGACCTTTGTTTCCCCTTTTTCGGGCCCACGAAGATAAGTCACATGGATACTTTCTCCTCCATGTCTACGCACGAAGTAGCGCACGCTATCAGTAGAAGGAGTCTCAGTAGAGTCACTCTTAGTATCAAGCTTCAATATCTTATCTCCGACTTTCAGTCCCGCGGTCAGTGCGGGACTCGCAGGAAGGACACTCACAACAGTCAGATACTGGCTTGTGATTACTGCACCTTTAGGTGCCTCAGATACTGAAGTCGGAAGTCCAGAGATAAATCCAAAAGATATGAGTGCCCAAGCTACCAGGAAATTCATCGTCACACCAGCGAGTAGCACTAGCGCTTGAACATAGAGTGGCTTGTTTACAAAGCTCCTATGACTATCAGGACCTGCAATAGACTCTGCATCAGGACTCTCACCAAATATCTTCACATATCCACCAAGTGGAAGTAAGTTCAAATTGTACTCAGTCTCGCCGAACTTCTTGCCGAAAATCTTGGGAGGGAAACCAAACGCAAACTCATCTACGCGTATGCCGAATGCTTTCGCAACAATAAAATGCCCAAATTCATGGGACACAACAAGCACAAGTAAAATTGCTAAGAAAATAATTATAGACATACCTTATATCTCATTCCGCAATCACCACCACAGACACCAGGATCAACAGTAACATCATACCCTCTTGTGGAAGTATTCTCAAGCTTTGTGTATATACATGTACCGAGTGATGCCGTGTCATACTTCATAAGACTACAACTATTTCCTCCATATTTAGGATCAACAAAATCTCCAGTCAATAAGCCTCTGTCCACTAAGGCTTGAGATATAGAATATCGATATGAAGCTGCAGCCAAGCCATAGGTCATATCTGCACATCCGACAGCGGGGTTGGGCACTGCAAAATAATACCCAGTTCCATTACCTGCAAGTGTTGTTATATCGTAAGTACCATATTGATTGAAGTAAATTGCAAGCGCATTGATGATAGAGTGAGCATTAGCGATCCTTTGTGCATCGCGACTCTTGGCACGAGCACTACTTAAAGCAGATAGTACAACAGAAGAAAGTAGGCTTATTATGGATATAACAACCAGCAGCTCTACAAGAGTAAAACCTTTTTTCTTCTGAATTTCCATACGACATGATTATAACATAAAATAAAAAGAATTTTCAGTACCAGGCTAGCCCAAAGCCTTGCTTTGGGCTAGCCATTCAAAAATTTCTTTCTCAAAAGTAGATTTGTTTCTAAAATAATCTGGAAATGCCTCTTTGCTCAAGATAGAATTTTCTCTTCTATCTTCAACTTGATATTCTTTATAGCTACTCCAAGCATAATTATCAAGAAACTGCAGAGCCACCTTTTTATATCGAATACCAACCGCTTTCCAATCTTTTTGAATAAGTTTAATAGGATTTAAATGTATATATGAATATAAATATTTGGCTTGCACTTCACTATCAACATGAACTGATTTAAATTTATCTTCGAATAATTTACCCGTTCTATTATATTTCTTATTAAAATATTTTGAATAGGAAGTGCATAATTTACTCATGAACTTTGTAATAACATTATCTATCTTTTCTGGCCCAAAGCCTTGCTTTGGGCTCGTTATATATAAGTGAAAGTGATTAGGCATCAAAACCCAAGCACCTATTGATATAATGGGTTTTCCTCTTTGCCAGTCCCATGCATCTATATGCTTTTTTACAATATCTTCACGAAAGTTTAAATTTCTTTCAGAATTACAAAGATAGAGAAGCTTTACAAACCTCTCACGATCTTCGTCATCTAAAAATATTTCTTTTTTATCATTTCCACGATTATAAAGATGAAAATATTCTCCTTGAACTAGAGGAACTTTCCTGATAGACATAATTTATATTATAAAACTTCCCCAGCCCAAAGCAAGGCTTTGGGCTATAAATTATACCCGTACTGCGACAAAAATCATTTCAGGGCTTACAGAATTAAATAAGCTACTGCCCCAATCACCATAAATTTTTTCTACGTTGAAACCGGCATCCAATAGAGATTTAGTTAATTCTTCTTGTGAGCGAAATATGAGTTCGTCTGTTGAGATAACTGTTTCATTAGAGTTTATAAAATGGAAACAAAGTTGATATCGCACCCTGTTGTCTTTTATTTCGAGGAGTTTGTACCACCAATCAATTGGGCCTAGTTTCGGATCTGTGACTCTTCTGGGCGCTTTTTCGGTCGGCCATGTTTGATACGGAGGAAAAACAGGCGGACGACTATCAAATACAATGTGCCCACCAGGTCCCAACGCTTTGTGAGCAGCCATGAGCATTGCTTGCCATTCATTGTCATCGATGAAAAATTGAGCGACGTGACTTGTCATCAAAACCATATCTGCTTGTAAATCTTTAAATTTTTCATAGCCGCCCTCAATCCACTGAACATTATCTGCATATGGCTTACTGCGCGCAACAGAGAGCATCGCACCTGCTGGTTCTACCCCGATCATATTGTAACCCTGTTTTGCAAGCTCGCAAGTCAAAAGCCCCGTACCACAACCTAAGTCAATAATCACTTTAGCTTTAAGGCTTGCCATCAAATTACACATAAATTCACTATCATCACCTAATGCATTGAGCGCATCGTAAGCAATGACTAATCGAGGATCAGAAAATTGTATTGATTTAGCCATATATTATTTAGCCCAAAGCAAGGCTTTGGGCTGGGTTTTAATTCATGACTTCAACTTCCTTTTTGGCAAAGATGGCCTCTAGATTTTTATTAGCTTCATCCACACACTTCTGGATGTCATCCTTACCTCTCTTGGCTTCGTCTTCTGGTAGATCATCAAGTTTACTAATCTCATCTTGGCGTACTTTACGGACACTGATACGAGCTTCTTCAAGCTTCTCTTTTAATACTTTCAATAGCTTGGTTCGATTCTCAGTCGTCATCATCGGGAATATCACGCGCACTCCCTCACCATCGGACATTACAGACAGGCCAAGGTTGGCAGCATTGATAGCAGACTCGATCTCTTTGATCTGATTCTTGTCCCAAGGGGCCACACGCAAAGTCTTCGGATCTTCAATATTCACGCTTGCTACGTTCTTGATCGGACTACGAGCGCCATATACATCTATCGAGATGCTATCTAGCACCATCGGAGTCGCACGACCAGTATGCACCTGAGAGAACTCGCGAGAGAGCCACTCTTCTATCTTCTTCACCTCTGCTTTGAAATTGTTTGTATTGTAAGGCATGCGTATATTCTATCATAAAATTATTTTCTAACCACAACTCGACCTCACCCCATCCTTCGGATTTCCCCTCTCCATTAGTATGGAGAGGGGGCAGGGGGTGAGGTTACCCTCACTATCTATTAGACCACAACCGCGATATGTTCTAAAATCATTTTGACTGATGCGCCCGGTGTAGACAAGTAACTTCGAGCATTCTGCAATTCTTCAAGTGTGAATTGTAAATTCTTATCTTTATAATTTTTCTGTAGGCCTTTGTGCAGAGATGCTTCCACCCCGTTGATTATATTTATAGCACTATGCCTTAGGCCTCCACTATTGTCATCATCTTCATGATCCTTGATTAGAGTTCCGATGTATTCGATTCTATCTTTGGCGCTCATCTTCATGAACTTGATGGATTCTATGTCATCTGCCACTTGACCAGTATATATAACATGTGAACGAGACAAGATAGTATCGAGTAGTACAACAGACGAAGGGATCATTAGAAAGAAGTGAGCATTCTCTCCTGGCTCTTCGAGCATCTTCAGTAAGGATTGCTCAGCTTCCCTATTTATAAACTTAGTAGAGATGATGCATATACGCTTACCACCTAGCCCCTTCTGATTGTGCCAATCTTTGATCTGGCCCATATCCCCTGCACCAAAAGACTCGTATCTACCTACAAAAACATCCGGGCTAGACTCTTCGATATATTTCTTATCTTTCAAGAAAGCTAGCAGCTCATCCGGTAAGGTCAAGATGTCACCATGTACCACATATGTGTGATAGAGATTGTCAGGTAGAAGTTTCTCAAATATATTCATACTACTTTTTACTAAGTATCGTCTTCTTGTATTTATCTAGGTGGTTCAGCGCCTCACCTGTACCATATGCGACACAGAAAAGTGGATCATCAGCGACTTTAGCCTTGACCCCAGTGCGACGATAGATAAGCTCGGCGAGATTACGCAACTGAGAGGATCCACCGGTCATAATGATACCTTCGTCAATAATGTCTGATGCTAGTTCTGGAGGAGTCTCTGAAAGTACATCTTTGATAGCATCGATCATAGTACGGAGTTCTCGGTCTATAGCGCGCACTATCTCATTGCTAGATATCTGTGCGGTACGAGGAAGACCCTGAATGAAGTCACGACCCTTGATAGTGATCACGAGCTCTTCTTCGAGAAGCACAGCAGATCCGATCTTCACCTTGATAGCTTCAGCAGTCTTGTCACCGATAGCGAGGTTAAATGTCTTCTTGATGTAGTCGACTATCGCTTGATCGATCTTGTCACCTGCACACTTCACAGAGGTTGACGCAACTATGCCACCGAGAGATATGACTGCGATGTCAGTCGTGCCTCCACCGATGTCCATGATCATGTGACCCTTGGATTCTTGTATTGGAATACCTGCACCGATGGCTGCGAGTATCGGCTCTTTCACTACGTATGCATTCCTGGCTCCCGCGCGAACTACTGCTTCTACTACGGCTCGACGCTCAGTCGAAGTGATACCCGCAGGAACAGACACCATCACATCAGGCTTCCAGAGATTGTATTTACCGAGAGCCTTACGGATGAAGTAGCGAAGCATGGCTTCAGTCACTCGATAGTCAGCGATAACTCCATCCTTCATCGGACGATAGATTATGATACTCTCTGGAGTCTTACCTATCATGTCTTTGGCTTCAGCGCCGATAGCAAGGATAGTATTGTCCTGCTCAGATACAGCTACAACTGAAGGTTCATTTAGAACTACCCCCTTACCAGGGAAGAACACGAGGGTGTTCGCAGTGCCTAGATCAATGCCTAATTTTTTAGAGAAAAATGCCATATAT
>JBAXNK010000013.1:0-13787 GCA_037133845.1 bacterium | reverse complement strand
GGGGTTCGACCACACTTGCATAGAAGGTTCTTCATATTATCTTCACTTTTAACTTATATAATGTATCAGGGTCGAGCTATTATTCAATATATTATTTTAAGTATATTATGACAAAAATTAAATTCGCAACGGCAGCTTCTGTTCTTGGTATGATGCTTGCATCGACAGTCGCTATGGCCGCTGATACAAATATGGGTTCTACAGCAGGGGTAGAAGGTGCTGGCACAGTAAAGGCCAAGACTACTACTCTCACTGACACACAGAAGTCATGTTTAGCAACTGCGAAGACTGCAAAAGCAGATGCTATCAAGACTGCATCAGATGCATATTCAGAGGCTATAAAGACAGCTAACGATGCATATACCGCATCAGTAAAGACTGCATCAGATGCATACGCGAGTTCTGTTCAAACAGCAAGTTCTTTGACTGATAAAACAGCTAAGAAGGAAGCTCGAACAACGGCACTTAAGGCTCGTAAAGACGCTACTACAACAGCACTAAAGGTACGTCGCGATGCCAAGGCTGCTGGACTCGCTACTTTCAAGGCTGCTAAAACTGCTGCAAATACAACACTTGCAACTGCTAAGGCAGACTGTGTGAAGTAAAGCATTAGATTTTCTTCAAAATATAAAAACCTCTGATTTTATCAGAGGTTTTTATATTGCCCTATGCCATCTTTGGTATGCGTATGGTTACTACTGTCCCATGTCCAAGCTCGCTTGTAATATCTATCTTTCCACCGTGGTCTTTTATTATTTTGTCTGCTATTGCAAGTCCTAGGCCTGCTCCATCGTCGTCGTTACTCTTTTTAGGGCTCACTTTATAGAACCTGTTTAGTATATGCGGTATATCTTTCTTACTTATCCCTATGCCACTATCCCTGACTTCTATACAGGCATCTTTGCTATTTTTATATATTTTAACAATTACATTACCATTATTTGTATACTTTATGGCGTTGCCTACGATGTTATTTATCGCATGCTCTAGGAAGTATGGATTACCGTTAATCATGATGTTCTCACCAAGCTCAGACTCCAGGGATAGATTCTTTACCAGAGCCACAGGCTTCATGGTCGTAAGTATTTTCTGAATAAGGGTCGCAAGGTCTACCTTTGTGAAGGTGTCGCTGCTTGTTTTGTGAGAGCTCCTAGCCATCAAGAGTAGATCCTCGATTATCTTCTTCATTTTGTCGACCTCTTCTAGGCTGCTTCGTACGACTTTTTTGTAATCTTCAGTTCCTGCTTTTTTGTTTCTTAATATTATCTCAGCTTCTGATTGCATAACTGCAAGTGGAGTGCGAAGTTCATGTGAAGCATCTGCACTGAAGTTCTTCTGATCATCCAGAGCCTTCTTTATAGGATTAAGAGTTCTGTTTGCCAAGAAATAGCTTAGAAATCCAAATACTATAAGGATAGAGATATCACCACCGACGATGACATCCTTTACATGGTCTACGGTTTGAGCGTACACTTCATTCTCGATAACATCGTCGTAGAACTGATCTTTCAGGTCGGTCTGTATATTGTCCACAAGTGCAAAATATAGCAGCCAGCTGAAAAGACCCATAACTAGAGCTATGACTAGTATATAGTAGAAGGTAAGGGTTATACGAGCCCTGCCGAATACATTACGCTTTAATCTTGTAGCCCACGCCACGGACTGTTTCCAGTAGTTGATCATATTTATTTATTTTCTTTCGAAGATTCTTCACATGCACATCGACCACATTACTAAACGAATCATACGAGAAATCCCAGATGTTCTCAAGGATACTTTCTCTCGACACAACAATTCCAGGCTTCTTCATCAGGAACTCTAGGATATTGAATTCTTTCTGTGTGAGCGCTACCTTCTTGCCGCGCAACATGACCTCTCTAGTCTGAGGATTAAGTACTAGGTCTTTTGTTTGTAGGACTTCGATGAATATCTTTTCCGATCGGCGAGATATCGCTCTTATGCGAGCGAGAAGTTCTTCGAAGGCAAAAGGTTTGATCAGGTAGTCATCAGCCCCTGCATCAAGACCCGTCACGATGTCTGTTTTTGTATCACGGGCTGTCAGCATTAGGATAGGGGTCTTGATATCTTTACTGCGTAGAGTCTTGCATACAGAGATGCCATCCTTGCCTGGGATATTCAGGTCAAGTAGTATCATCTCGTAGCTATCCTTATTCATCAGTATGCGAGTTTCGGCAAGCTCTCCGTCAGATAGTATATCTACTACATGGCCTTCTTGCTTTAAGCCATTCTTAATGGATTGCGCAAGCTTTGTTTCATCTTCTACTAGTAGTATCTTCATACCATTTAATGATAGCACAAAACTAAAATACCCCCATAGTGGGGGTATTTTAGTTTTGTGAAGTTATTTCTGTAGAGTGATTATTGAGATAGTCACAGAAGGCTTCTCTGAAGTTGCAAAGAAACTGTTTACCGTGCTTGCATCAGAGGTGAGTGTAGTCTTTGCTGTAGCTATAGACTGACTAATGAGAGCGATCTCTCCTGGATCCTCGCTTTCCTTTAGAGCTTTTGTGAATATCTTTAACTGCAATAGGTCAGCAGAGACACTCTGCATCATACTCGCACATGATGAGTATGCAGTGTACGCACCAGCATATTGGGGCTGGTTAGCATCTGTGTAGCTGTAACCGGTATTTACCCCACCACCATTCTTTACTACCTCAGAAAGTTCTGTGAGGAATTCGTTCTGTGATTTGTCAAAAGTCGCATTTATGTTGGCTGAGTCTTGTGAAGTACTTGAGCTTGATACGCTACCTTCGTATGCTACTGGGTAGCTAGGGTAGCTGTTGAATGAATCGCTTGTGATTTGCCCGTTGTATTTAGTTATCAAGGCCTTTACCTTATCACGCATGCTGGATACGTTTGGGGCACTGAAAGATACAGTAACAGGGGAGTTGTTCGAGTTCTTTAGTGACGAGCAGTCTGACTTGGCTAGTGGGGGAATTCCAAAGTCTGCGAGGGTGCCATTCTTTTTGTTGCCATGAATTGCAAAAGAAACTACTACCACTAAGACGAGAACCAGGATCACTACCGAACTATGCTTTTTTATGTTGTCCATAATTATTAGACTATATTATAATGGTGTAATAATAAAGCACTTAATATAAATAAGCAAGGATGTAAGTGTTATTGTGTTATTGCTAGCATATAGACCATAATAAAAGGGAGAACAAAAATAGTAGATAAGATAATCTTTACCCAAGCGCTCTCAGATTTTACTATGAACACTAACATTATTAGCCATACCAGGATGATAATGGCCGTAAGGCCTTCACTTGAAGACTTTCCTAAGAATACAGAAAGTATATTTGATATTAGAATTTTCATATGGCAATTATAGCATGTTAATATTGGGTTGAAAAACAGTCTAAAACCGTGTATACTCCCCCTATCGCGTCGGTGGTGGAGTGGTCTATCACAACAGACTGTAAATCTGTCGCCTTCGGGCTTCGTAGGTTCGAATCCTACCCGACGCACATAGAAATCCTCCCGAGGACTGTCCTTGGGAGGATTTCTATGTGTGTCTTTACGACTTCGCTAGAACCTATTCTATCAAAAATTCGTAATTAAAGCTAATTCAGTATATAATGTATACATTATTATATATACAACCAAGTCTTTATGAAAATAGAACAAAAACTTTGGACGGAGAGCGATGGGTGGAAAGATATATCAAAAGAAAAAATACAGAGTGGAGTGCCACAAATTGTTTTTATTTTTGGTGGTAGAAAATTGATAGAAGATGGTGATAGATATAAAGAGGCAAAGTCTTTCTATCCTGACTCTCATATTCTCTCGTGTTCTACGGCAGGAGAAATCCTCGATGTTAGTGTGCGGGACAACTCCATATCCCTGTCCGCTGTGTTTTTCGAGAAAACTACACTTGATTTTGTACAATCTAAACTTGAAAAGTATGAGGACAGTTATAATGTTGGTAAGAAATTAGCAGAGAGTATCACGCATACAAACCTTATCCATGTGATGGTTTTTTCAGATGGTCAACATGTAAACGGTACTCAGCTGGTCAAGGGCCTCAACGATTTTCTACCCAAAAATGTTTCAGTCACAGGTGGTCTAGTTGGAGATGGGGCTGATTTCAAAAAAACTTTTCTCGGTCTAGATGAGAGTGGTATAGAGGGTAATGTGGTAGCTATCGGTTTCTGTGGCACTGATTTGAAAGTTGGTTACGGATCATTTGGTGGTTGGGATCCGTTCGGTCTTGAGCGGATTATAACAAAGTCAAAAGATAATATTCTCTATGAACTGGATGGTAAGCCTGCTTTACAGTTGTATAAAGAATATCTGGGTGATCAGGCGTCTGGTTTGCCATCGACAGGGCTACTTTTTCCATTACGTCTCCGTTTAAATAATAATGGCAAGGATGTAGAGGTGGTGCGTACTATTCTGGGTGTAAATGAAACGGATCAGAGTGTGATCTTTGCTGGTGATATGCCAGAGGGAGTACCAGCCATGTTGATGAAAGCAAACTTTGAACGATTGATCGACGCTGCATCAAATGCTGGTAGTATGAGTATGGAATCCATAGGTGCAGGCAAGGCTGATCTGGCAATACTAATTAGTTGTGTAGGTAGAAAGCTACTACTCAAAGAACGTATAGAGGAAGAAGTGGACGCTGTGCGTTCAGTTTTAGGAGATGACATAAAAATCGCTGGATTTTACTCATACGGAGAACTTTGTCCTGTGGCTGCCAGTGAAAAACAATGCGAACTACAGAACCAAACCATGACCATAACCACTTTTAGAGAGTAATTTTATTTGTATGCATAGAACATTAGAGCGTCAATTTAAAAATGCGTTTGGTGATATGAAACCTGAAGAGGTTTCGGGAAATCTTGCCAATCTACTAAAGTTGATAAATAATACGTATGTTCACTCAGACGAAGAACAGGTTTTGACTTCGCGTTCTCTCGAGCTTAGTTCAAAAGAATTTTCTGATTTAAATAAAAAACTAGACTCTGAGAAAAAGCTTGTGGAGCAAAAAGTAGAAGAACGTACTAGAGAGCTAAAATATGAACAAGAAAAACTAAATATAATAATTAAAAATATGCGGTCAGGGGCAATACTAGTAAACCTTGCTGGTACCGTGACTTTTGTGAATTCTGTTGCCTGTACAGAACTGTCTATAACTCACACAGAAGATTCATTGAATATATTATCCAATTTTTTCCCATCAGTACACGTTTTTGAATTTATAAAGAAAGCTCTGGAGGGGGAACCTATGAATGTGCCAGAAGTAGGAAACGGTAGTAAGATATTTTCTCTTTCTTTTAACCCATTAAAAGATGAATCTCAAATACTGGGTGTACTAATTTGGATAAGTGACATCACAGAGAGAAAACTCCTAGAGCATGATCAAAACCAATTTATTGCTATAGCATCACACGAGATGCGTACACCACTGGCTATTATTCGTGGCAATGCTGAGTTGATGTTAGATGATGAGGTTGTTAAAGATAATGAATATTTATTTAAAGGTGTGAAGAGTATTTTATCTGGGTCTGTAAGACTGCTTAATATAGTAAATGATTTTATTGATCTACAAAAGATGGAGAGTGGTAGTGTTGTGCTAAAACCTGTATCTGTTGATATTCTTCAAGTATTAAAGGAAACTATTGCTGATTTGATGAATATAACAAAAGAAAAGAATTTACATATGAATTTGGTTGTATTATCTGATTTCATCCCATCAGTATATATTGACAAAGAAAGAGTCCGACAGATTTTTATCAATCTCATTAGCAATGCTATTCACTATACTGATCAAGGTGATATTACTGTGAGTGTAGAAAATAGTGATGGGGTAATCAAGATATTATTTATAGATACTGGTGTAGGTATGGACATAGAAGAACAGAAACATTTGTTTGCTAAGTTTAGTACAGGCAAAGGTTTTATAAAGAGTAGAGAATATGGTAGTGGTATGGGGTTATATATTTGCAAACTTCTTTCTACAATGATGGATTGTGAAGTAAAATTAGATAAAAGTAATATCGGGGTGGGTAGTCAGTTTAGTTTAACCATACCTTTGGATAAAAAAGTAACAATATGACAAACTCTGAACACATATTAATAGTTGATGATGAACCTGAACTACTTTTTATTTACAAGAAAAAATTAGAACTTGCAGGATTTATAGTCTCCACCGCCAAGGATGGAGTTATTGCTTTAGGTATGTTGAAAACAGAACAACCAGATCTGGTGCTTCTGGATGTAAAGATGCCTGTAATGGATGGTGCAACTACATTAAAAAATATTAGGTCAAATCCTTTGACTAAAGATGTTAAAGTTGTTATGTTTTCTGCTTTCAAAGATTTGCACATGTATGCAGACCCTGAAAAGGATAATACAGTTTTGGGAGTTATAAAAAAAGGAGAGGATCTTAATACTTTGGTTGAACAAGTTAAGAATTTTATGTCCAGCAAATAAAACAGCCATGTCTCGCCACCCCCGATTGCTGTGTATCAGCGGACGGGTATTAGGTTCTTTTATTGGAAGAAGCATCTGCTTCGCAGATGCTTTGACCACGCCTTTCATCCCCGTAGCAGAGTCACGAAGTATTCTCGTCTACCAATAAAGTAGCGGTAGTATCTAGCTAAGCGTGTAGAATATCTTTTATTTTTGCGATAAAATCATCTAAACTTTGACTTCCTTTGATTAGATAGTATGCTGTGTTTGATTTTGTTAGTTTGTCTAGCCACTCATCGGTAGGGTTCTTTCCTGTAAGGATTATTATAGGAACATCAGCTCCCCAAGGGGTTTTACGTATAGCGTCTGTCACAGCCAGACCGTCTTTTTTGGGCATAGCGATATCTAGTACAAGGAGGTCTGGTTTGAATTGTGTAGCCATTAAAATAGCTTCTTCTCCGTCGTGGGCTTGGATAGCAGTGAACCCAGCCTTCTCTATTATTTTGCTATATAGACTGAGAAATGAATCATCATCATCTGCGATCAATATTTTTTTGTGTTCGTACATTAATAATATAATATCATATTTTGGTCGAAATGTGTAATAAGATAATTGATATTTTTTCTTGTAATTATATGCCTTGTGCGAAATCGCACCATATTCTTAATTAGGGACAAATCACTATTGGTGTGTCTTTACGACTTCGCTAGAACCTATTTTATCAAAAATTCGTAATTAAATCTAATATCGCACGCGCGAAGCGTGTGGTGGTGTGAAATGTAATCTGTACGCTCCGATACGAATTCCGTCACGGCACAGCATCCGCTCCAGAACACGCTGGGAGCGTGTTCCTCCGCGGGAGGATTTTCTTATTTTTCTCTAGTTTCAAAGTATGATAGAATACAACTCATGTCAGCGCTTTATGATAATTCAATATTCTGGGTAGATACAGGCAAGATCAATCCGAACCCTTTCCAGCCTAGGCGCGAGTTCGATGAAGCTAGGTTGAGAGACCTTGCAGACTCTATTCGTCAGTATGGAGTGCTCCAGCCGCTAGTTGTCTCTCGTGTAGAGCGCGTTACTGATGATGGTGGTATCGCAGTTGAGTACGAGCTCATCGCTGGTGAGCGCAGACTTCGTGCTTCCAAGCTTGCGGGCGTGGAACAAGTGCCAGTGATCATCCGCGTAGGGGACGACAACATGGCCAAGCTTGAGCTTGCGATCATCGAGAACCTTCAGCGCGAAGATCTCAATGCTGTTGAGCGTGCTCGTGCCTTCTCAAGATTCGTAGAAGAATTCAACTTCACTCATAGTCAGATTGGCGCCAAGATGGGCAAAAGTCGCGAATATGTTTCTAATACTCTTCGACTACTAGCACTCCCACAAGAGATACTCGATGCACTTTCTGCTGGTAAGATCAGTGAGGGCCACACTCGACCGATACTGATGCTAGCAGATAGGCCAGAAGAGCAGAACGTACTCTTCAAAGAAATTCTCTTCAAGAAGATGACTGTTCGTGACGCAGAGAAAGTCGCTCGCAAGATAGCCTTTGACCGTGTTCGCAAGAAGGAGTACATGCGTGACCCTGAGATACATGAGATAGAGGAGCGCATGCAAGAGACTCTAGGCACTCGTGTGCATATCGAGCGCAAAGAGAACGGTGGCTATATCACTATCGACTTCTTTACAAACAACGACCTCAATGCGATATTGGATACTTTCAAGAATAGTAAGCCCTCTGGCGGCAACCCCAATGCTATGCTTGATAGCTTCATAGCTGCTCAGCCTGCGGTCCCTATGACAGAAGCTCCTGCGCCAGTTGATGTTGCTGATGAAGGTATAGATATAGTAGACGACCGTACAAAAGAAGAGGTAAAACAGAACGAAGAAGAAGTAGCACTTTACGATATCAGTAACTTCTCTCTCTAATCTACTCTTTAAATGATATAAATCTTGCGAGCAAGCTGTGCTCCTTTAGGTATGCGTTTATGTGCTTGCGAGCAAGGCCAGTCTTGGCGAAGTCGAGCCACTTGGATGATGGGTTGATGTTCTTATTTACATGGATCTCTACGATATCATTCGTATGTAGCTTGGTACTTAAGGCTGAGTTCTTGCCATTTACTTGGGCGCTCTGTGCATGACTGCCTATGCTCGTGTGTATGGCGTAGGCAAAGTCGATGACACTTGATTCTTCTGGGAGGTCTATGATGTCGCCCTTTGGAGTGAAGACGAATACGCGATCTTTGAAGAAGTCTATCTTGATCTTCTTTAGGAACTCTTCTGAATTGTCAGACTCCTTATTGATCTCACGTATCTGCTGTACCCAGTCGAGCTCTTTAGTTTTTGCCTTTATGTTTTCTTTATAAGCGAAGTGCGAAGCGATACCGTCTTCAGCTTCTTTCTGCATTTCATGTGTGCGGATCTGGATCTCGACTATTCCACCTGTGCCTGTGAACACTGTAGTATGGATACTTCTGTACCCGTTCTGCTTTGGAGTTGCTATATAGTCTTTGATACGGTGAGGTACCGGAGTCCAAGCTCCGTGGATAAGTCCGAGTACATGGTAGCAATCAGTGACTGTCTCGACTTTTACACGCATCGCGATGATGTCGTAGATCTTGTCTATGTCCATGTCGTACTTCTTGAGCTTCTTCCATAGGGAGTAGAGGTGTTTCTGTCTGTAGTCGATGATCGCACCGTTAATTCCAGCCTCTTTTAGAATCTTGGATAGTTTGTGCTTTATTTCGGTTAGGTATTTTTCCTTAGCATCTTTCTTCTCTGTGAGCAGTGTACTTACTTTCTCGTAATCATCTGGGTATGCGTATTTGAAAGCAGCATCTTCGAGGCGGCTTTTGAGCTTACCCATAGAGAGCTTGTGGGCAAGCGGTGCATAGACTTCGAGAGTCTCAAGCGCTATGCGTTTCTGCTTGTCTGGTCGTACGAAGTCCAGAGTCTCGATGTTGTGGAGTCTGTCAGCAAGCTTGATGATGAGTATTCGCAAGTCTTCTGCCATAGAGACGAAGAACTTCTGTAGGTTCTCGACATTGCGCTCGATGCCTTTGTAGCGTATCTTGCCGAGCTTGGTGACGCCTTTTATCAGTGCAGTGATATCATCACCGAACTCACGTTGTATTTCTTCTTCTGTGACATTGGTATCCTCGAGTACATCGTGCAGTAGTCCAGCTGCTACAACGTGTGCTCCCATGTGAAGGTCTGCCAGGTTTTTGGCGGTAGTTGCCACGTGTATGAAGTAGGGTTCGCCACTCTTGCGGAGTTGTCCTTCATGTGCACGCTCAGCCAGCAGGTACGCCTTCTTCACTATGGCCTTACCTTCAGGCTTGATGTCGGGGATAAGAGCTATGATTTCATTGACCTTGGGTATCATAAACCCATTATATATCAAAATGGGGAATAAGAAATAGGGATCTAGTTTATGGACTAAATTAATATTCTATGGTATAAATCATTGTAGAACCGGGACCTAACCCATTCCGGCAACAGAACTTTTTGGAGAAGAACATATGTCAGGTATTGCAATGATGACGACCTCAGCGCTTCCTGGATTTATCAAAACCAGAGGAGTTGACAAGATCATCAGTATCAGGATTTTAGACAATAACGATGAGCAGCCTCCGTCTCAGAGGATTGGATATCCGAGAGCTGAAGTCGTTTACCGTGAAAGCCATCGCCAGCATGGGGTGGTACCCACTCAGAAACGTCCCCATCGTTGCTGGAGTACTATCGTCCAGTAGTAGTACCTTATCGTTTTACCAAAATAGCGCTCGACTGTCGTCGAGCGCTATTTCTCTTTTTTATTTTTTAGGATTACTTCTCAATATTTTTATGAGGATTGTGATTGGGGCAACTCTTGTTCGAGCAGCGTTCGGGGATTGTTTTTGTGCCTTCCATCATCAGTGATGAACATAGATCACAGATACGGCCTGTAGGCTTGGCTTTGATCGCGTTCTTACAGTCTGGGTAGTTCGAGCATGAGTAGAATATCCCAAAGCGTCCACGGCGCTCCATCATCTTGCCTTTTTTACAAGTAGGACAGTCTACATCGGTCATCTTTCTCTTGAGTTCTTCTTCATCTTGCTTTATGAACTTACATTTTGGATAGCGTGAGCAAGATATGAATGTGCCAAAGCGTCCTTCGCGTACTACAAGCTTGCCCCCACCATTCTTGCCAGTCTTTTCTCCACACGTAGGGCACACCTCGCCAGTTTCTTTGGGTCCTTCGAGCTCCTTGCCTTCGATGGTACGAGCTCCTGCACAGTCAGGGTACTTGGAGCAAGAGAAGAATTTACCATTGCGTGAGAGCTTCACGATCATGGCACTTTCACACTTGGGGCAGAGCATGTCAGCTGGTGCGTCGCCGAGGTTGGTTGCTTTTGCGAGCTTATCTTTCTCTTTGATTTCTTTCTGGAAAGGTCCGTAGAATTCTTTGAGAGTCTTTACGTACTCTCGCTCGCCGAGCGCTATCTCATCGAGCTTGTTCTCCATCTCTGCTGTGAATGTATCACTGATGTATTCACCGAAGTTGGTTTCAAGGAATGTCGAGACTACATCTCCAGTGTCTGTAGGGAAGAGCGTACGGCCTTCTTTAGTTACGTAGCCGCGCTCCTCGATCGTCTTCATGATCGATGCATAAGTACTCGGGCGGCCGATGTCGCGCGCTTCGAGTTCCTTCACGAGCCCTGCTTCTGTGTATCTGTTGGGCGGTTCGGTGAACTTCTCTGTACTTTTGAGTTCTATCAGGTTCAACTTCTCTCCGACTTTTACTTTCGGCAGTTCTACGTCTTCTCCGCGAGCGTCGGTATCTACTGATAGCCATCCAGGGAATAGTACGCGTGAACCATTGGCTACGAAGTCAGGAATCTCACCTTTATTTATGTTTGCTACAATTTTTGTCTTTAGAAGTTTTGCATCACTCATCTGTGAAGAAACTGTACGCTCCCAGATCAGGCGGTAGAGCTTCTTCTGTTCTTCGTTCATACCTAGATTCATTTCATTCACATGTGTAGGGCGGATTGCTTCATGAGCTTCCTGTGCATTCTTGGATTTAGTTTTGTAAACATGTGCCTGAGCGTACTCTTTGCCATACTTTTTCTCTACGAGTGCAAGTATCTGCGCTTGTGCTTGGGCCCCCAGGTTCGTACTGTCGGTACGCATATATGTGATGTGTCCAGCTTCGTATAGCTTCTGTGCTACTTGCATCGTGCGCGAAGGAGAGAATCCAAGTCGTGAACTTGCGGTTTGTTGGATGGTTGATGTGGTAAAAGGTGCACGTGGCTGGCGCTTTTGCTCGCTTTCCTTAAGATCCTTTACCTCCCAGTCTTCTGATTTACCAAGTTTTAGAATTTTCTCTACTAGCTTCTCGTCTCGTGGCTCTTCACTACAATACATAGTGACTTTCTCTTTGCTCTGTGTGTCGAAAAGTCCTTCGAGAGTAAAGTATTTCTCAGGTATGAATGCACGAATCTCACGCTCACGCTCCATGATGATGCGCAGTGCAGGGGACTGGACACGGCCAGCTGATAGTCCGTATCGGACTTTCTTCCAGATGATACCAGAGAGGTCGTAGCCTACTAGTCGGTCGAGCACTCGGCGGGCTTCTTGAGCTTTCACTAGGTTCTCATCTATATCGCGTGGTTCCTTCAATGCTTCCTCAACAGCCTCCTTGGTGATCTCGTGGAAAGTCGCACGTTTGATTTTAGCTTTTACTTTCTTGTCCTCGTTGAGTAGCATCTTCAAATGCCATGATATAGCCTCACCTTCTCGATCCGGGTCAGTTGCGAGGACTATCTCAGTAGCTTTTTCTGCGAGTGCTCGAAGTTCACTGACCACTTTCTCTTTACCTTTTGATATCTCGTAGTGGGGTACAAATCCTGCGGGTATATCTATGGCTTTCTTGTTGGACTTCGGTAGATCTCGCACATGACCGATCGATGCACGGACTGTGAAAGCGCCATCAAGATATTTCTCGATAGTCTTGGCCTTCGAAGGTGACTCAACGATTAAAAGTTTCATTAATGACCAGTATTACACGAAAAGATATTTTTTTGCAAACTTAGATCTTACGAATCTCTCCCAGTTCCTCTTTGATGAGCTCCTTGATTTCCATTAGAGACAGTAGTGAGTTCGCATCTGCCGTGTTCATACCAGAGGCTCGTACTAGCTCGTCGCGCTCCAGGGGCTCGCGGAGGAGATTGATTATTTTCATTTCTTCTTTACCACAGCTAGCATATCTATCTTGGTCATTCATCTTTTCTTTTTCTACTTCAAATCCAAGCGCTTCGAGTAGTTCATCGCTGTTGGTTATCGGAGTAGCCCCTGCACGGATGAGCTTGTTGGTGCCTCTTGAGTTTGGTGAGAAGACTGATCCAGGGACTGATAGTACGTCACGATTGTAGTCTAGCGCCATACGTGCGGTTATGAGTGTGCCTGACTTCTCCTCTGCTTCTATCACAAGAGTGGCGCGACATAATCCTGCCATAAGTCTGTTGCGTGCAGGGAAAGAGAAGGTAGTTGCCCTCATCTGAGGCTCCATCTCCGATATCAAGCATCCACCAGCATCTACTATCTCTTGAGCGAGTTTAATGTTGGTCTTGGGGTGTAGAGCTTCATTGTCGAGCCCTGAGCCTGGAAAAGATATGGTCAGAAGTCCTGCTTTTAGTGCTGAGATGTGGGCTATACTGTCGATGCCTATAGCAAGTCCAGATACTATCACGATGGGGTAGCCTGCGAGTCCCGCGATTAACTTTTCGCAAATCTCTTTTCCGTATGAGGTGTGCCTGCGTGAGCCAACTACTGCCAGATATACAAGTCTCTCATCTTTAGGTAGCCTGCCACGTATATATAGTGTCTTCGGTGGCTGGGGGGTTTCTAGGAGGGGCTTCGGGAATTCATCTATGGACAATTTGTCGATATCTTCCATAAGCTCGATTATAACACGCACTTTGTGGTAGAATCACTTTCATGGACAATGCGCCAAGTAATAGTACAGAAACACAGCCCTCTTCGGTGGTGGCAGTCGAGACCCCTGTTGTCATGCTAGACTTCAGCACTCTTGCAGCCATGGGCTTCTATGAGCGACTAGGTGTCGGTCATAATGCAACTAAAATAGAAATTCAAGATGCGTTCATAAAACTCGGGGAGTTTTATAGTAAAGACCCAGTAAGAGACGGGCAAATTTCCCTTCTTAAAGAGGCGTACAATGCTTTAACTGATCCCGAGAAGAGAGCTAGGTATGACGGTGTGACAGAGAGAGTGCAAGAGCTCAGGGCTGAAGTTTCAAATATTCTAGACAAAGAAGTTTCTTTCATCCAGGCGTCTATTTTAG
>JBAXNK010000012.1:0-13807 GCA_037133845.1 bacterium | reverse complement strand
ATTTGGGTTCGTTTTGATTTATTCAATTAATAATTTAAAAATAAAAATGCTAAAATTCTATCATCATACTAAATACACAGTTTTATACAGCACGGCCGTATTTCTGGTTGCAGCGTTTGGGTATGTTCAGGTATCACATGCGGATACTATCCCTATGACGGGGAGGTCTCATAGAATGTGGATGATAACAATGATTTCCTAGAACCTCATGGCATGCAAAATGGCCCTATGCAACATAGATTTAGATCACATATCCGTCCCAATAAACATGAGAAGATAGCGCCTGCAGTAGTGGTACCTACTCCAACTCCCGAACCAACAATCTCAGATCCTATTACAGTGATTCCCTCAATCACTCCTGATCCGATCTTAGTTACCGTAATCCCACCTATCACTCCGCCAGTAGTAGATTCCAATCCTTCGCAAGGCTCTGGCGGGCAGGCAGGACCTTCGGCCCCAGATCCTGTTCCAGCTACAAATCAGGATGACGTAAAACCCACCACTATCCCCGAGTAATGGCGTATTATTCACATTTACCAATATACAACACGGCATTTAGTTTACTCAAGGATCTATATGAGCGTGTGCCAAAATTTGGAAAACAGTATAAATATTTGCTTGGCGGAGAAATCATAAAGGCAAGCATCGAATCTATACGGATTATTATCTCAGTAAATAATTCTCGCAATGGCATAGAAAGGAGAAAATTATTGGAAGAATTGCTATGGCAAAGTGAGTCGATCATAATACTGTTGAGAATTGCCAATGAATTAAAACAATTAGGCGGTGAGCGGAGCTACCTGTATTTAACAGAAAAGTCAGTTGCTCTTTCAAAACAAGCCGAGGGCTGGAGGAAAAGCGTTGTGGATAAGTAGTTCAGCAAGGGGAGTCCTTGCTGAACATCCTCAATGCCTCCCCAGAATTTCTCATCCGAGGATGAGAAAGTGCGGGTAGGGAATTCAGCTTCTGCTCTTTATATATAAATTTATAATAAGAATTTGATATGGAGGATAGATGTATTGTACTTTTTATGGACAGTCAGGAGCTTTGTATGCCAGGGCGTCAATCGCAACTATTGGTCTGCTACTACGAACTCCAACAATGCGACCAACGCGTGGAACGTCAATCTGTCCAACGGCAACACGAACAACAACAATAAGACTAACACCAATAGTGTTCGCTGTATCCGAGCACTCCCTCCTCCAGCCCTCGTTTTGTTTTACCTTATTTTGATGTCTGAGATTTTTACCTTAGAAAAGCTTTACCTTGCCTACAATGAATGTAAAAAGGGCAAGAAGAACACTCACAATACACTTTCTTTTGAGATGGATCGCGAGAAGAATTTGCTATCGCTCCTCCACGACTTGCAAACAAAGACATATAGGATATCTCGGCATGTTTACTTTATCACCACTTATCCGACTGCGCGGGAAATCTTTGCCGCTGATTTTCGTGATAGGATAGTGCATCATTTACTATATAGTGAAATATATAAAATATTTGACTCAGATTTTATACCTGACTCATACGCGAATCGTATTGGTAAAGGCACTCATGCAGCAGTTAAAAAACTTCAGAAAAATATGCTGGAAGTAAAGAGGGTTAGTGGAAGTGGCTATTATCTCAAGCTAGATGTGCAGAGCTTCTTTCGCTCGATAAATAAAGACATCCTATACGGTATTTTAGAAGAAAAAATTAAAAAAGTTGCTGCGGGGGGGGGGCAATATTCCATGTGGGCTTCTGATGTCTTATGGATTACTAAAATAATAGTTTTCCATAATCCGACCAAGAACTTTGTCTATCGAGGTGATCCGACATTGAAGAATTTAATTCCAAAGAGTAAGTCCCTGTTTTATTCTGGAGATCTAGGACTGCCTATAGGCAATCTCACGAGTCAGTTCTTTGCCAATATTTATCTGAACACTCTCGACCATTTTATTGCTGAAGAATTGGGTTTTAAGCATTATGTCAGATATGTGGATGACTTTGTGATTGTCGATATTTCTCACCATAAACTCAGATCTTCTGTAGCAATTATAGATAGTTTTTTACAAGTAAGGCTTGGATTGAAACTTCACCCGAGGAAAATTCGTTTACAGGAAACACGAAAAGGAGTTGATTTCCTAGGCTATTTTGTGAAGCCCTCACATATATTGGTGAGGCAGAGTGTAGTCAAGCGTTTTAAGGATAAATTATGCAAGCATCGAGATAATGAAGACGGACTTTTCAAGGTAGAGGATATCTCGATGATAAAGTCCTATCTCGGGCATTTTAGTCATGCGAATACGTATAACTTAAGAAAAAAACTAGAAAGCTAAGCAAAAATCCTCCCGAGGACCGTCCTCGGGAGGATTTTTTTGGTTAAGGCTACGCAACTTTTTCTCCTATCTGCTCGCGCCACATTGCAGCGTAGAGGCCTTTCTCGCTGATGAGTTCCTCGTGTGAACCACTTTCTATGATCGAGCCTTTTTCAAGCACATAGATCCGATCAGCATGCATGATGGTAGAAAGGCGGTGCGCGATGAGCACGGTGATGTGCTCTTTCATCTCGCCGATTGAGCGGATAGTTTTCGATATTTCTTGTTCTGTTATCGAGTCAAGTGAGCTCGTTGCCTCATCGAATACGAGGAGGTTCGGACGGCGGAGGAGCGCTCGAGCGATCGAGAGGCGCTGCTTCTCACCACCAGAGACTTTCACTCCACCTTCACCGATGACTGTATCGAGGCCGCGATCAGCACGAGCAAGTAGTGCCTGGCAAGCAGCTTTGTTTAATACATCGAGTATCATCTCGTCTGTAGCATTTGGATTCACGAATAATAGATTCTCACGGATAGTACCAGCGAAGAGCTGTGTGTCCTGAGTGACGAAGCCGATCTGCTGACGGAGTGAGTCGATATCTATCTTGTCGTGAGCTGTGTTGTTGTAGAGCACTTCACCTCGGAGTGGCTGGTAGAGTCCGACGAGGAGCTTGATGAGGGTTGTCTTACCGGAGCCGGATGGTCCGACGAAGGCTATAGTCTCACCGCGCTTCACCTCGAAAGATACACCCTTGAGTGCTTCTGAGCTTGCAGTTCGGTGCTTGAAGGCGACATCGGCGAAGGAGAGAGTCTTAACCTCATCGAGCTTTACGGCATTGACTGGGACTTTCTCGACTTGTGCACCTAGCACTTTCTGGAAGTTGGCAAGTGAGGCTTCTGCTTCACGGTATGTGCCGAATATTGAGCCGAGGTCCTGAAGTGGTCCGAAGAGGAAGAATGAGTATATCCACAGTGAGAAGAATTGACCGAAAGTAATCTTCTGAGTGAAGATCAGATAGAGCATGATGAAGAGGATGATGGTCCGGATGAAGTTGATGACTGTGCCTTGGACGAAGGATAGACTACGGAGGTATTTAACTTTCTTCAGTTCAAGCTGGAGAATTTTCTCTGTTGTGCCATTGAGGCGGTTGATCTCTTGGTTCGCGAGGCCCAAGCTCTTCACGAGCTCGATGTTGCGGAGCGACTCTGTGGTGGTGCCTGCGAGCGCCGTCGTCTCGGCGACGATAGCAACTTGCACCTTCTTGATCTTGCGAGAGAGCACGAGACTCACTCCGCCGATGAGTGGCGCAGTCATGAGGTAGATCGGAGCGATCGGCCAGTAGACCTTTGCTGCATAGATGATGACGAAGAGGAATCCGACGAGTGATGTGAAGATGACGTTGATACTCGATGTGATGAGGTTTGTGGTATCGAGTCTGACTTTCTGTATCTTACCTAATGTCTCGCCACTGGACTCATCTTCGAATTGCTGGTAGGGCAGTGAGAGTGAGTGCTTGATGCCGTCTGCATACATCTCGGCACCGACGCGCTGAGTGATAGTGTTCACATAGAAGTCTTGGAAGTTCTTGGCGACACGAGACACAAATGCCGCTCCAACAGCAAGTCCAAGGAGTACACTTACCCCACGGATGAATTCAGGCAGTGTGTATTTGTTAGATGCCGTCGCATACCCGTCGATGACATGGCGAAAGATTAGAGGGTCGAGTAGTGAGAATATCTGGTTAATAGAAGCGAGTAATAATGTCAGCGCTAGGATTTTCCAGTAGCGCTTAAGGTATGAATATAATATTTGCATGGGGAGATTATAGCAACAAGAGAGGAGCATAAGCAAATAAAGCTTTATTTGATTACTGTCCGAGCGCCGTTGCTATATAGTAGCCTATATAGCATATGTTATTTTCTTCCCCTCCTGCCTGAGGAGGGGTGCCCTTTAGGGCGGGGTGGTGGGAGGCTTGACTTAGGCTCACTATTCTTGTAGTTTGATGGATGAGGAAGGTGTTTATGTCACAGGCAGAACAGAATTTTAAGACCCCAACTAGCCTCGAGGAGCTGAAGAGTCTCGTTCAATCCACCTATGCCGCCGTAGCTGGAGTTTCAAGAGTTCGAGAGGGAGAGACTTTAGCTCCTTCGAAACTTGAGCAGATCATCTCTATTCAGGCCATTGGTCAGCGGCTGGCTGGAGAGATTAACCGTGCAGCTAATTCGCTCGCTCACGGGGCCGACTAAGGTCGGCCCCAGCAGTACCCTAGTACATTCCCATAGTTTCAGTCGTCCCGAACATGCGTTCGGGATTTTGCTTTTTATGATACTATGAGGGGATAATGGAAAATGACTTCAAAGACGCATATAATAAGCTAAACAAAGCCCAGAAAGAAGCTGTAGATAGTGTGGAAGATGGACCAGTCATGGTAGTGGCGGGGCCGGGGACTGGTAAAACCCAGATTTTAACACTTCGTATTGCCAATATCTTACTAAAGACACAAGCCGACCCGGAGAGTATATTGGCCCTCACATATACAACGTCTGGGGTAATCTCTATGAGAGAGAGGCTACTACAGATCATAGGAGAGAGGGCTTATCGGGTGAATATATTCACCTTCCATGCTTTTTGTGAGCACATAATAAAAGAATTCTCGTTCTATTTTGAAGATCTTGAAGGAGCAAGAGTTATAGGGGATTTAGATAGGGTAGAAATTATAGAACAAATAATAAAAAATAATAATTTTAAAGAACTTACTTCCTTTCACGATGAATTTTATTTTTTAAATCAGATTTCTGATTCTGTTCTTGCTATAAAGAAAGAGGGTCTTCGACCAGATGAATTCATCGCATCGTTGCCTACTTGGAGACAAGATATGATGTCTAGTGATACCGTTTACTATAAAAAAGATTACGGTGAGTACAAAAAGGGAGATATAAAACCTGCCGAGATGGAGAAGATAAATAAGAAGATATACAAGGCGGAAGAATTGGGTCAAATATTTTCTCTATATCAAACAGAGATAAAGAAGCGCAGGCTTTACGACTTTTCCGACATGATTTTATATGTGATAGAAGAACTTACAAGGAATAAAGATCTAAAATCTGATGTCCAAGAGAAATATCAATATCTTCTTGTTGATGAACATCAAGATACAAACCAGGGTCAGAATACGCTCGTAGAGTTGCTCACTTCTGCTCCCCACCTAGAAGGCAGGCCAAACCTATTTACCGTTGGTGACGAGAAGCAGTCTATATATAGGTTCCAGGGAGCTAGCGCTGAAACCTTCTCACGATTCCAGGGCATGTATAAAGATATTCGCTCCATTATATTGTCTGAAAACTATCGTTCAACTCAAGATATTTTAGATGGTGCACATAGTTTAATCCTAAAATCAAAAGGGTTAGAAAGCAGCACTAAGCTTGTATCAAACTTAAAAGATAACGGAAAAATCAAAGTTCGTGAGTTCTCGAACTACAAATTTGAGCTCCTGTACCTAGCAGAAAGTATAAAAGAAAAGATAGAAAATGGAGTATCTCCAAGCGATATTGGAGTGTTGTATCGTGCGAATAAAAATATTTCTGATATCAAGTCGGCACTTGATCACTATGCCATACCGTATACAATTTTCTCAAAAGATAAAATTCTTGACGATCCAGATATTAGGAATCTGATTTATGTATTAAAAGTTGTGCATAATTTAAATGATGATAGCAGTTTGGGCAAAGCATTTTTCGCAAAGTTTCTACATGTCGATCCTTATGATGTTGTGAAGATACTAGATAAAAATAGGTCACTTCGTAAAGAAGAAAAGAAGCACATATTTGCAATCATTGATGACAAGAAAATGCTTAAAGATATAGAAGTTAATGATGCTAAAACTCTTGTTAATCTGTCAGAAACTTTAAAGGATCTCAAAATAGAATCTGTAAATCAAAATTTTATTGATTTTCTAAAAATTTTCCTAGATAAAATCGGATATATATCCTACATGCTGAACTCTGTTGACAGTAGGCTCAAGCTTGCCAAACTAGACAAGCTACTTGATGAGGTTAAGAGACAGATTCAGACAAAAAAAAATTATGGATTGTCTGAATTTATCTATTTTATTGATTCATTCGCAAAGTATAATCTCGATATCAAAAGCACTGATCCTGAGATCGTGGATGGAGTATCTCTGATGACGGCCCATGGATCAAAAGGAAGAGAGTTTGAATATGTATATATAGTAAATGCCGTCAGGTCTTCTTGGGAGTCTCGCAGGGGCAGTAGCGGATCTATCTCTTTACCTATCTATCAGTATGATGGTGATAAAGAAGACGAGAGGAGGCTCTTTTATGTTGCAATGACTCGCGCCAAGCGTGAACTCCAAATATCTTTCTCTAGGACTGATAATGATGGCAAAGAGCACGAAGAATCTGAGTTTGTAACAGAGATTGATAGTGCTTATAGAGAAAACATGTCGATGAAAGATTTCGAGAAGAGTAGTATGGCTAAGCTCATTGTATTTATGAATGCGAATAAACAATCTGCTTCACTATTTGAGCCAGAATATCTACGCAAGCTTTTCTTTAGGCGGGGCTTAAATGTATCTGCTCTTAAAAATTATCTAGATTGTCCAAAAAGATATTTGTACAAGAGCCTACTTCAGGTTCCGGACCTGTATTCTCAGAGCCAGATGTTTGGTAATGTCATAGATTTTGCCTTAAATAATTTCTTCAAGAAATCAAAGCAAGAGGGGAAGATGCTAGAAAAATCTGCTCTCCTGGAGTATTTTAAACTAGGCCTCGATAGATTTACCATGTCTATAAAAGATGAGGAAAAGTTTAGAGTGCGGGGAGAAAATGCTCTATCTGAATATTATGATGAGTATAAAAATATATGGACCCCAAGGGTGGATACACAATTCCATATTGAAAGAGATTTCGAATTAGAAGATAAAAGCTTGATAAAAATAAATGGAACCTTAGACAAAGTAGAATACCTCGATGACCTGTTCTCTCCACGGATAAATATAGTAGATCATAAAAGTGGGAAAACTTATTCAGAAAAGAATAAGAAAGAGAAAGAGGATTATAATAGACAGCTAGTATTCTACAACCTACTTATTTCTGGTTATGCTAAAAAAGATTTTATCATAAATAAAAGCATCCTTGATTTTGTCGAGAAGAATAAAAGTACTGGTAAATTTGAATTATTTTCGCTAGAAGTCACTAACGATCTCATAGATAAGCTAAAAGATGAGATTAATACATGTGCAAGAGAAGTTTTATCAATGAAGTTTCTCGAGAAGGGTTGCAATAAGCCAGATTGTGAGTGGTGCAAAATACACAGATAATATTTTTGAAAAAATCGTTTAAAATGCTAATATTCTGATATGAATCAATATCCGAAAGGCGCTTTACATCCGCTGACAATCCTCGCCGATGAGGCATATAAGGCTTTCAATGAGCTTGGCTTTGAGATAGCTACAGGCCCAGAGCTTGAGACTGAGTGGTATAATTTTGATGCTCTCAACGTATCTAAAGATCACCCCGCTCGCGACATGCAGGATACTTTCTGGATCAAGGATAATCCTGGCTCTGTTCTCCGCACTCACAATACAAGTACGACTGGTCGCGCAATAGAGGCCGCAGGCAAGGAGGGGCGAGTACCATGCGCCTTCATATCTGTAGGGAAAGTTTTCCGCAACGAGGCAACCGACGTCACTCACGAAATGCAATTCTTCCAGATAGATGGCATCATGGTGGGCAAGATTGAAGATGGTGTATCTATCGCGAACCTCAAGGGAGTACTCACACAATTCTACAAGAAAATGCTAGGGGAGAATACCGATATAGAATTCCGCCCAAGTTTCTTCCCATTCGTGGAACCTGGACTTGAAGTCCACGCCAAGTTCAATGGTCGCTGGCTAGAGATGATGGGTGCTGGTGAAATACATCCCAATGTTCTACAGAATCTAGGTTTCGATCCTGCCAAGTTCCAAGGATTTGCCTTTGGTGGCGGACTCGACCGCATCGCGATGATCAAGTGGAATATTCCTGATGTGCGACTTTTTTACCAGGGTGATTTAAGAGTCAATCAATTTTAATTATGAAAATATCTTACAATTGGCTCAAATCATATATTCCAGATGCACCCGAGGCAAGCAAGCTTGCCGATGTTATCACTTACCATCTCGCAGAAGTTGAGGGCGTTGAAGAAAAAGATGGGGATTCTATTTTAGATATTAATATTTTGCCGAATCGTGCGCACGACTTACTCTCTCACCAAGGCATCGCTCGCGAGCTTGCTTCGCTACTTGATATATCCTTTAAACTGCCAGAATATAAACTTCCAGCATTCTTGGATAAAGAAAATTCTACCAAAGTTTCTATCAAACTTCACAACGACAAGTGTCGTAGGTACATCGCATGTGTTGTACGAGGTATCAAAGTCGGTCCGTCGCCTGAGTGGGTAGTTAAGTATTTAGACTCAGTCGGCCAGCGTAGTATCAATAACATAGTCGATGCGACCAATATCGTCATGTATGATTGCGGTCAGCCGACTCACGCTTTCGACTTACAGAGTGTGATGCAAGGCGATGGTGTTGATATTGAGATAAAAGATGCAAATGAAGGGGACACTTTGAAGCTCGTTGGCAGAGAGGGTGCAACTGTGAATTTGCTGCCAAGTGACTTGGTCATAACTTCAGGCGGCAAGATAATCTCGCTTGCAGCAAAAGGTGGTGCAGATTCTGGAGTGAATGATAGTACTACAGATCTCTTGCTTGAGATAGATAACTTCGAGCCGACCAATGTCAGGAAGACGATGCGAAGACTAGGGATATTTACCGATGCAGGCAAAAGATTTGAGAACGACTTATCTCCAGAGCTCTGCGAGTTTGCGATCAAGGAGCTGTGCGCACTATTACTTGAATTCTTCCCTGATGCAGTATTTGAAAGTATTGTAGATATATATCCACAAAAGCAAGAACAAAGAAAACTATCTTTCTCAGCCAAGAGAGTGTCTGACGTTCTGGGTCTTGAGGTGTCGGTTGGCGAGATAGAGAATATCCTAAAGAGATATAATTTTAAATACAATGAGAATGGTGGGACTTTCGAGATGGATGTCACCGCTATGCGAATGGATCTCTCTATAGAAGAAGACATGATTGAAGAAATCGGTAGGATTATGGGTTATGATAAAGTTGCACCAATAATTCCCAATATAAACTTCACGCCGAGACCAAATGAGACTCATGAGAAGATATTGAAAGTACGAGGTGCTCTTGTTGATAGTGGGTACAGAGAAGTCATGACCTACTCATTTGCAGATAAGGGGGAAGTTGGAGTACTTGCTTCAGCCTCAGATAAGAAGTTCCTCCGAACCAATCTTGCTGATGGAGTAAAGAAGGCTTATGAATCGAACAAGCTAAATGCTTCGATGCTTGATATCGACGAAGTTAAGATTTTTGAAATCGGAACAGTATTCATTAAAGGCGCGGAAGAAATCCATGTTGCGTATGCAGATAAGAAGGGGGTTAAAGAAATGAAACTGGAAGAATTTATTGGAGCTGAGCCAGAAAGCAAATTTTCACGGTCTGGTGGAGTGACCGAAGGGAACGAACTGGCCCGAGGACCTGAAAATTTGCTTTCTGGGGAAGCGACCAAGATTTTTAAAATATGGTCACCGTATCCATTCATCATTCGTGATATCGCAGTGTGGGTGCCAGAGGGCACCAAGCCTGAAACGCTTTCAGATATGTATAAAGATCTCGGTACAGAGCTCCTGGTGCGCACTCCAAAGCTATTCGACCAATTCACAAAAGATGGCCGAACTTCGTATGCATTCAGGCTCATATTCCAATCTTATGAAAGAACGCTTACCGATGATGAGGTGGGTGAGATTATGGCTAAAATAGCCTCTAAAATAAGGGGTTTGGGCTACGAAGCGCGCTAGCTTTGTGCTTGTAAATTTGCTATAATATATGGATATATATGGCAAAGGACGAACCGAAGAAAGCTAAATACGGCGCTGAACAGATATCCGTTCTTGAGGGTCTCGAGCCTGTACGCCGCCGCCCAGGTATGTACATCGGTTCAACCGGTATCGATGGGCTCCATCACTTGATCTGGGAAATATTCGACAACTCTCGTGACGAAGCCATGGGAGGCTTTGCTGATCATATCGAAGTTGCACTTCTGCCAGGCAACACTGTCCGCGTAGTAGACAACGGCCGTGGTATCCCAGTCGGAATACATCCCAAGACGAAAGTATCAGCACTCGAGACTGTGATGACTACGCTACATGCTGGAGGTAAATTCGGAGGTGAGGACAGTGGTTACAAAGTATCTGGAGGTCTACACGGAGTGGGAGCATCAGTTGTTAACGCTCTCTCTATCTATACTCGTGCCGAAGTTCACACTGAAGGTGGCCGACATGTACAGGAGTACACACAAGGCAAGCGCAAAGCAGCAGTGAAGAAGATCGGATCCTCCAAGCAGCACGGTACTATAATCACATTTACTCCAGATGAAGAGATTTTCAAGCAGGTGAAGTTCGATTGGAATACAGTAGTGAATCATTTGCGCCAGCAAGCCTACCTAGTAAAGGGCCTACGCATCGACATCATCGATGCTCGTGAGTGGCTACCAGTATCCACAGGTGGTAAGGGTAAGAACGATCTATTTGATCACCTCGACGAAGTGTATTGGTTCTCCGAACTTGGTCTTGAGGTGCCTTCTACTTCTTTCTACTTCGAAGGAGGACTTCTTTCTCTTGTAAAGTTTTATAACAAATCTCAGAAGCCGATACACGACACAGTTTTCTATGTAGAGAGTGAAGTCGATGGTGTGGGCGTGGAGGTAGCACTGCAGTATGTAGATGATATCACGTGTCGCATCGTACCTTTCGCGAACAATATCTATAACCCTGAAGGCGGTACTCATGTCACAGGATTTAAAACTGCGCTCACAAGAATACTGAACACATATGGCAAGAAGAACAACATGATCAAGGAGGCCGACGGTGGATTCACCGGCGACGACGTGCTCGAGGGCTTGATGGCGGTGATCTCAGTCAAGCTTCGTGAGATCCAGTTCGAAGGTCAGACGAAGGCCAAGCTCGGTTCAACTGAGGCTCAGGGGGCAGTCACGACTGCATTCGGAGACGCGTTCACTACATTCCTAGAGGAGAATCCAGATCAGGCGAAAGCTATCATCAACAAATCAATCCTTGCACTTCGTGCTCGCAAGGCCGCAAAAGCGGCCAAAGATTCTATACTCCGTAAAGGTGCACTTGAGGGCATGACTCTACCGGGCAAACTTGCTGACTGCCAAGTCAAAGAGGCTGCACTTGCCGAAGTATTCATCGTAGAGGGAGACTCCGCAGGAGGTACAGCGAAGATGGGTCGCGACAGGAAGACTCAGGCTATACTGCCACTGCGTGGAAAAATATTGAACGTCGAGCGCGCACGTCTTGACCGCATGCTCGGATCTGAACAGATAAAGAACCTCGTGATCGCCATGGGTACATCTATTGGGGACACTTTTGATCTAGAGAAAATCCGCTATCACAAGATCATCATCGCAACCGATGCCGACGTGGATGGTGCGCACATCCGTACCCTCATACTCACTCTTATGTATCGTTACTTCCGACCAGTCATTGATGCTGGGTATCTATACATCGCCCAGCCACCACTGTTCAAAATTAAGCGTGGTAAAGAAATCATGTATGCATATTCAGACGAAGAGCGTGATCAGATGCTGGGTAAAGATGCGAATCAGCTTGAGGAGCTACTCAGAGAATCTGCTAACGAAGAGGGCACAGAGCAGACTGAAGAAGAAGCAAAAGCTACAGCTACCAAGAAGGCCAACAAGATTCACGTACAGCGATATAAAGGTCTCGGAGAAATGAACGCTGAAGAGCTCTGGGAGACTACGATGGATCCGACTCGTCGTATCCTCAAGCAGGTACAAGTAGTTGAAGCCGAAGAATCTGCCAAGATCTTCGACATGCTGATGGGCTCGGAAGTTCCACCACGCAAAGCCTTCATACAGTCACATGCCAAGATGGCCCGACTCGATATATAAAAACACTGAACTTTTAGTTCAGTGTTTTTTCTTTGATTTCTTTTTGGAGTTTTTCTATTAATGCTTCAGGTGAGATGCCTTCGAGCTTCTCAGTTCTGCCTTCTACTGTGATAGTGCCAGCGTCCTTTTCTTTATCACCGATGACTACGACATACGGCACTTTGCTAGTCTTGGCATTGCGGATACGCTTACCGAGAGATTCGTTGGAATCATCGAGCTCTACACGGATATCCATATCTTTCAATTTCGCATAAATGCCTTTTGCGTATTCGCCCTGCTTCTCACTGATTGGCGCAATGACGACTTGCACAGGGGAAAGCCAGACAGGGAAGGCGCCAGCGAAGTGCTCGATGACAGTTGAAAGGCATCTCTCGATGGATCCCATTATAGCTGCGTGTATCATCACGATTCTTTCCTTTTCGCCCTTTTCGTTTATGCAGAATAGATCAAATCTTTCTGGCATGTTCACATCCAGTTGTATTGTAGCAACCTGCCACTCTCTACCGATGGAGTCATTTGCCATGAAGTCGAGTTTAGGTGCATAGAATGCAGCTTCGCCCAGTCCTTCATAATATTCAGTGTTATTCTCGGAAGCTACTTCTCGAAGTACATTCTCTGCTTTATCCCAGTTATTCTTATCACCAAGGTACTTGCCTAGATCCTCTGGGTCTCGGAGGGAGAGTCTTAATTTTAGACTAAATCCTAATGCTCCGTAGAAAGTGTGAACGATATCCCAAATTTTCTGGATCTCTTCTTTTGAGTCAGATATTCTGCAGAATACATGGGCATCATCTTGTGTTATGGATAAGACTCTTGAGAGCCCAGAAAGTTCTCCGCTTTGTTCGTCTCGGTATACTTTAGTCGTAGAAGCATAGCGCTGAGGGAGCTCTTTGTAGCTCCACTGCTTGCGATCATATATCTGGGTATGATGAGGACAATTCATCGGCTTCATAGCGAACACATGTCCTTCACGAGTATTTACCTTGAATAGGTCGTCTTTGTACTTATCCCAATGACCGGAAGTCTCATACAACTCTTTCTTGGTTATATGGGGTATATCCACTCGATCATAGCCTGCCTTTTTGCGAAGTTCCCATACAAATCCATCAAGCAGGTCGCGAACGAGAGTTCCCTTGGGTGTAAACAGGGGAAGTCCTGGGCCAACGAGATCAGAAAAGGTAAATAGGTCCAGCTCCTTGCCGAGCTTCTTGTGGTCTCTTTTTTTTGCTTCTTCGAGTTGTACTATGTAGCCCTCTAAATCCTTTTTGCTTTCAAATGCGAGGCCATAAATACGTGTCAGCATCTTGTTCTTCTCGTCACCACGCCAGTATGCACCAGCTACGCGATCGAGTTTGAATGAATCAGGGGCTATGTCTTTACTTGGACTTTCTGAGTGGCCACCTTTACATAGGTCTATAAACCCGCCAGACGTG
>JBAXNK010000011.1:0-14139 GCA_037133845.1 bacterium | reverse complement strand
CACTTCATACAATCTGTAGTATAATATTAATATGTTTGGATTATTTGGAAAGTCTGGTAGTGAAGGTGACACTGTCGCCATATTCGACATCGGTACTGCGAGTATCGGTGGAGCTATCGTACAGATACCAAAATCTGGAGAGAAAGAAAAGGATTCCGACCACGATAAACTCCCCACTATCCTAAAGTCAGTCCGCATTGGTATGAAGCTCGCCAAGCGTGCGCAGTTCGAGCGACTTGTCGAAGTATCTGAGAAGACATTGATTCAAGTATCCAAGAAGCTTTTCGAAAGCAAGGTCGCTATACCTTCGCATATATACATAGTCCTGTCTTCACCTTGGTACATATCCGAGACTCGCATCATCAAGATCGCTCGAGAGCATCCATTCGTATTCACCAAGCACCTCGCTGATGAGCTCCTGACCAAGGAGATCGCAAGTCTGACGACTTCGTATCAGAAGAAGTACGAGGACACGAGTGGTCCCGAGATCATCGAGCACCACATCATGTCTGTGACTGCCAACGGCTATCCGTGTGCTGAACCGCTTGGAGTCAGTAGCAAGTCTATAGAGATGAATATGATAGTCTCGCTATCGCCGAAAGTATTCCTTGAACGAATGCGTGAGTCTATGTCGCACACATTCCCACATGCGCCTGTGCACTTTTCTTCATTTGCGATATCTTCCTATCTTGCAATTTCGCGCAAGTATGTAGACTCTGATTCGTTCATACTGCTTGATGTGGCTGGCGAGCTTACTGACCTGTCTGTTATCACAAGCGGGGTATTCAAGACTTCGCTCTCATTCCCATTTGGCAAGAACACAGTACTCCGTCATATCGCAAGCGCTCTGAAGGTAGACTTCCGAGATGCAGAAGAGCTTGTCGGCCTCTATCTCACGAAGACCCTTGAGGAGAAGAAGCTAAAGAAGGTAGAGCCTGCGATCAAGAGTGCCGAGCATGCTTGGAGTAAACTCTTCCAAGAGTGCATCAACTCACTCCGACGTACGCTGAACCTTCCTGACACTGTGTTCCTTGCAGCTGATACTGATGCTCTGTCATGGTTCGCGAACATATTGCACAATGCAGAGTATCTACTACCCGATAGTACCAGTCGCAACTGGAAGATAGTCACACTCGATGGGCCACAGTTCCTCGGTATGTGTAAAGTAGTCGATGGACCTTGTGACCAGTTCCTCATGATCGAGGCGATAGCAGTCAGCAGGCAACAAGACCAATAACATGCCAAGAACACTCGAAGATATAAAATTAAAGAATACTGATAGGCCGATATCGAGAATTCCTTCGATATCTAAACCCAAAGAAGATAGGGTTATTCCTCCTAATAAAGTTATACATACTCCCAAGTCTATGCACAGTACTCCTCAGATGCGTATGAAGCCCAAGGCTGTACGAGGTTCACTTTTAGCATTCTTTGCTCTATCCATCGTTCTCTCGGGTACGTACTTCATCACTGGACACTTCGCAGGAGTGAGCATAGTCCTCTCACAGAAGCAGCAGTCTACCAAGCTTGAGCAAAAGGCATTCACTCTCGCCAAGGGCGCAGACTCACCGATAAACTTCGAGGTCATGATAGTGCCAGGCAAGGAGACCCGAGATATTACTCTTACCGAAACGAAGACTCTGCCAGAGAAGGTAAGTGGGGATATCACTTTATATAACGAATTCAGTACCAAAGCAGTTGCTATATCCGCTGGCAGTTTTGTGTCTGATGATACTGGCAAGGCTTACAAGACCGACAGAGCTGTCACCATTCCAGGCTACAAGCTCGTCGGAGGTAAAGTCGTCGCAGGGCAAGCCATGATGAGCATCACTTCTTTCCTACCAGGAGATGCTTACAATTCAGAGAACACCAACTCGACTCACTTTTCTATCAGTGCTTACAAAGGCACTACCAAGTACAAGAAGATATACGGTCTGATGAGGCGCCCTATATCAGGCGGAGCTATGGGACTGTCCTATGTAGTAGGAAGTGATCCGAAGGCACTTGCCAATATCGATATCATAAAAGCCGACCACTCATTCCGAGATAACCTTATGAAGAAGGTAGAGGTGCCTCCGGGGTATCTACTCTATCCTGATGCGACTACTTTCACTTCGGACATCGATAGCAACATCTTATCTCCGACTGCTAGTGCCAAGATTGCTATCAACTCGACTCTCTCTGCAGTTATCATCAAGGAGTCTGACTTGTCGAGATTCATCATCAAGAGTGCGATACCAGATATCACAGATAAAGAACTTTCTGAAATCAAGTTAAATAATTTAAATAATCTAAAGTTCAGATTCACAAATACGAGCCAAGCTATCACAAAAGATATGCAATCAGTCGATTTCACACTCGATGGAGAAGTTGCTCTACTCTGGCAGCCAGACATAGACAAGCTCAAGATGGACCTCGCCGGTGCGCAGAAGGGAACAGTCCAATCTATATTCCATACCGACCCAGGTATCGCCAACGCTACTGTAAAGTTTTTCCCTCCATGGCTCTCATATATACCTAATGATATATCTAAAATAAACATCACAACCAAGTAGTAAAATATAGCTCAAATCACGAAAAGCCTAGCAAGGACTGTCCTTGCTAGGCTTTTTATAAGGCCATAAAAAGGGTATTTGTACATATTGACAAATACAGCTAATTATGCTATACTACCAGTAATAGAAAGTTCTTTGAAATCATGGAAATCAACTCGATAGTAGCACTATGGACACCTCATTTTTGAGGCTTCTATCGCGCTACTATCGATTAACGATGGAGCTTTGAGGGTGTGACGAGATTCCACCAAAAAGGAGCTTCACCAAAGTTATGAAAACCCAAAACAGATTGACTTGGACGGCGATTTGCATCGCTTTGTACTTCGCCCTCAGCAAGACCTACGGCGCATTCGCTTCATCGGTTGAAGCAAGCGCCGCGGTCGCTCAGGTGAAGGATAGCATCGTCGCCTACACTTTCGGACAGAAGATGGCACACGGCAACATCGTGCCCACCATTATGTTCTGGTTGTTCGCCTTCGTGATGTTCCTGCTCTGGCGCAAGCCGGTCTGGGACAAGATCAAGGGTGCAGGTGGTAGTGGGACTTCGACGGCAGCGCTTGTTTTTGCGCTCGCTGTTGCGTTCACCAACACCGCCTGCATGGGTCCGGCTAAAGTTCTCCCGCTTGAAAAGGTGGGTCCGAACGAGACAGCCTTCGTGATTCCTCTGGAAGGACAGACATCCAACCAGGCGAAGTTCGAATCGGTCGAATTCCTCAACGCCCACAAGGTGATGAGTAAGCAGATCGAGATCCCCGTTCGCGAGAGGTCCACTGGTCGCTGGTCAGGTGACTATGAGTGGATTCCGACCGTGCGTGTCATCAAGGTCGACAGATCTCTCGTTACGCGTGAGTGGACGAAGGGCGGCGCCAGCGGTACAAGCAAAAAAGACGAAGCGCTTTCGGTCGCTTCACTCGACGGTATCAACTTCCATCTCGGCGTCAACATGACGGCGTCGATCCTGGAGGAGGATGCTCCGACGTATCTGTATTGGCACGGACAGAAGACTCTGGCAGAAGTCGTGGATACCAACATTCGCGGCTACCTGCAGGGTATCATGGCTGATGAATTCGGAAAGTTGAACCTCGAGAAATGTAAGTCTGAAAAGGCGAACATCTTCAAGAAGGCCAATGACGAAGCCATCGCCAAGTTCAAGGGTGTCGGTATTACGATTTCGTACGTCGGGTCCAGCCAGGGCTTCCTGTACGATGACGCTGCTATCCAGAACAAGATCAATGAAACCCAGACGGCAGAAATGTCGATCCAGGTCGCCGACAAGAAGAACCAGGAGCAGACCAAGCTCAATCTGGCGATCGTTAGTAAGGCTATCGCTGACCGTCAGGCGGCAGAGGAGTACGCCAAGGCCGCCAGTGCACAGAGTGCGAAAATCGCTCTTGACATCGACAAGATTCGAGCAGAAGCAATGCTTGAAGCTGCAAAGAACCTTCCGAACATGAAAGGTCAACTCCCGTCGGTTATGCCGGCTGGATCAACCCTGCTGTTCGGGTTCGATAAGCCGTTCTCGAGTCCGCAAAAATAGCTCTTTGTATTCCCGTGAATCGGGTTAATAAATTCAAACGAAACGCGAGCGTCCCTAGGAGGAGACTGCTCGCGTTTTTATTTTGACAACTGCAACAATTTTTGTTATTATGTTGGGGCAAATGAATCAAAAAACAGATAGCAATACCGTCATAGGTACAGTAGTTGAGGCCCTGCCGAACACACTTTTCCGTGTAGATATAGGTGATGATAAAGTCATCATCACATATCTCGCTGGCAAGATGCGTATGCACCGAATCAAGGTGCTAGTGGGCGACAAAGTAGAGGTGCTGATCGACCCATACGGTGGCAAGGGGAGGATCATAAAGAGAAACTAGAAGAGTGTATTTAGTGCGCTTGCTTTTTTTACAAGAATGGTGTAGGATAGACGGACATATGTGTTTGACATAAATACAGGGTACAAGCCCTATATTTTTCTTTCGCATTAAGAGGATATGAAGATCAAATCTGCTGTTAAAAAAATCTGTGCCAAATGCAAGCTCGTCAAGCGCGAGGGCCATCTTCGTGTTCTTTGTTCTAACCCTAAACACAAACAAAAACAATAATTTTTATGCGAATACTTGGTATCACGATTCCTAACAACAAGCACATAGATATCGGCCTTACAGCTTTGTACGGTATCGGTATTTCACGCGCACAGAGCATTCTCAAGGAAGTCGGCGTAGACAAGGTTACTAAAGTAGAAGCAGTCACACCAGATCAGGAGAATGCTATCCGCAAGATCATCGAAGGTATGTCTATCGAAGGTGCACTCCGCCGTGAGATCTCAGCTAACGTCAAGCGCCTCAAAGACATCAAGGCTTATCGCGGTGTCAGACACATGCGCAAGCTCCCAGTACACGGCCAGAGAACAAAGACAAATTCAAGAACAGTCCGAGGTAACGTCCGCAAGACTATGGCATCTGGTCGCCGTAAGGAAACTAAAACATAATCTATAATCATATGGGAAAACTAAAAGTTATAAATAAAGAAGAGGCAAAAGCTGGCGCAGTAGAAGGTGTTGCAGCAACAGAATCTACTCCAAAGCCATCATCAAGCAAGGCACCCAAGAAGAAGGTGGTAGCTGGTACTCTTCACATAGAAGCTACTTTCAACAATACTAAAGTTGTCGTATCAGACAAGGAGGGCAATACTCTATTCTGGACTTCAGCTGGATCACTTGGATTCAAGGGTGCTAAGAAGGGTACACCATTCGCAGCAAGTAAAGCAGGATCAGTACTAGGTGAGAAGGCGAAAGCTCTCGGCATCAAGGAAGTCGACGTCAAAGTAAAAGGCGTCGGTTCAGGCCGTGAACCTACTATCCGCGCATTTATGGCTCATGATATAGAGATATCAGGAGTAGCAGATGTAACTCCAGTCCCACACAACGGTCCTAAGCCTAAGAAGCCTCGCAGAGTATAATCTATAATTTATCTATGAAAACAGCCCAAAAGTACAAAATTTGTCGACGTCTAGGTCCTGGTGTATACGAAAAGTGTCAGACACCTAAGTTCGTCATGTCTCAAGCTCGCCACGACAAGGCAAAGGCCGGCAAGCGCCCAAAGCCTCTATCTGGATTCGGCCTTCAATTCATCGAGAAGCAGAAGGTTCGTTTTATGTATGGCATCAGCGAGAGTCAGTTCGGCAAGTACATCAAAGAAGCTGTAGCTCGCAAGGGTGTAGTAGCTACTGATTACCTCTTTGAACTTTTGGAGACAAGACTCGACAATACTGTATACCGCATGGGTATCGCTCACACTCGCAGGCTCGCTCGTCAGCTCGTATCACACGGACACATCACAGTCAACGGCAAGAGAATCACTGTCGCATCTCACCATGTAAAGGTAGGTGACGCTATCGTTATCCGCGGTGGTAGTCAGAAGAGTCCACTTTTCGCTGATATGGCTAAAAAGCTGAAGGATTATAATGCTCCAAACTGGCTTTCTTTCGATGCTGAAAAGCTTGCAGGTACAATATCTGGCAAGCCAAAGAACACAGAGGGTTATGTAGATCTTAACACCGTGCTCGAATTTTATAGTCGTTAATAAGTATTAGTTTGGTATTTTTTAATAATTAATAAGCTTAATCGCTTTTAATAAAAATTATATGATGTCTGATTTAAATATAATATTACCATCGAAGATGTCAGTCGTATCTGAAGTTGGCACTAAAGGTGTCTACGAGATCGACGGTCTTTACCCTGGTTACGGACATACTCTCGGCAACTCTCTTCGCCGTATCATACTCTCATCACTTGAGGGTTCAGCTATCACATCGATCAAGATCGATGGAGTAGATCATGAGTTCTCAACTATCGATGGCGTCAAGGAAGACGTAGTGACTATACTCCTACACCTCAAGCAGATTCGTTTCCGCCTTACAAGTGGCGAGTCACAGGTAGTCAAGCTATCTGTAAAGGGCCCAAAGGAAGTCACAGCTGCTGATATAGATGTCACAGGTCAGGTAGAGGTGCTAAACAAGGATTTACACATCGCGACTCTTACAGGCAAGAGTGCACTCAACATAGAGATGACAGTACAGAAGGGCCTAGGCTTCGTACCAAAGGATGTCCACCAGAAGAACAAGACTGAAGTCGGTACTATCGCTCTTGATGCTATATTCACACCTATCCGCCGCGTAGCCTACGAAGTAGAGAACATGCGTGTCGGTGACAACACAAACCACAATCGTCTACGTATGACTATCGAGACAGATGGCACTCTTACACCCAAGGAAGCTCTAGAGCGCGCAATCGTGATCATGGTAGAGCAGCTACAGACTATCGTCGGATTCACAGTAGAGTCCAAGAGTAAGAAGAATGATGATGCCAAGGAAGAAGGTGCTGATGCAGAAGGTGCAAAAGGTGATGCCAATGAATTCACAGACACACTCAAGACTCGCATCGATACTCTAGACTTCTCTACTCGCACACTCAATGCTCTCACAGGTGCAAACATCCGCACTATCGGTGGCATCGCTCGCAAGAAGAAGGAAGACCTACTAGACATCGAAGGTATCGGCGACAAGGGGATACAGGAGATCAAGAAGGTGCTCAGTCAGTACAACATCACACTCAAGTAATTTAGTAATCATTAATCAAATTTTATGAGACATCACAACAACATTCGAAAATTCGGCAGGACAAAGAATCAAAGACACGCTCTATTGAAGGGTTTGATGTTGTCTCTTGTCGCGCACGGCAGGATCGAGACTACAGAGGCGAAAGCCAAAGAAGTTCGTCCTTTCATGGAGAAGCTAGTCACCAAGGCCCTGGAAGGTACTCTGTCATCACGCCGTTTGGTGCTGTCTCGTATATACGGACTCAAGGCTCCAGCGACCAAGCTTATCGATGTCATCGCACCGAAATACAAGGGTCGCGCTGGTGGATACACACGCATAACCAAGATTGGTACAAGACTCGGTGATGCAAGTAAGATGGCTGTAATAGAATTTATATAATTATATGACTACAACATACACAATTGATGCAAGTGGCAAGGTTTTCGGTAGAGTAGCAGCTGAAGCTGCGAAAGCTCTCATGGGTAAGAACCTACCAAGCTATACTGCAAACTCTGTAGCGGATGTATCCGTCACGATCATAAATGCGAAGATGACCAAGATGTCTGAGGTTCGCAAGAACTTTACACTTCACGAGACTTACTCTGGTCAGCCAGGAGGGTTCAAGGAGAAGACGAATGCCAAGATCATCGACACCAAGGGCTGGAAGGGTCTATACGACCTCGCAGTCTATGGCATGCTTCCTTCGAACAAGCTACGCCCTCTTATGATGAAGCACTTAACAGTAAAAGAATAATCCTTCTATTTAATAATAATCAGGATAAATATATATGGCAGAAAAGAAAACTACAAAAGAATACATCCGCGCTATCGGTCGCCGCAAGACTGCGACTGCTGTCGTGAAGCTCTACAAGGATAGCAAGAATTCATACTCGATCAATGGCAAAGACTGGACTATCTACTTCCCAACTCAAGAGTTGAAGAAGATCGTCTCTGGAGCATTCGAAACTGCAACTCCGTCTGAGAAGTTCAATGTCGTCGTCACTACTCGTGGTGGTGGCTCACATGCTCAGGCTGAAGCAGTTCGTCATGGTATCTCTCGCGCACTCGTAGAGTTCGACGCAGAGCGCCGTGGAGTCCTGAAGAAGGCCAAGATGCTCAAGCGTGACCCTCGTCAAGTTGAGCGTAAGAAGTTCGGTCTTAAGAAAGCCCGCAAGTCACCACAGTGGTCAAAAAGATAATACAGAAAGAAAAATCCCCGAAAGGGGATTTTTTTGTTAGCCTTGTAATTTTAATAAATTTATGTTCTAATAATCTTCGTAGTACGTTCTTTGATGTAAAGCTTGTCACCAGAGCTAGATAGGCCGGTTATGGACCTAAGTGTGAGCTAATCCGCGAGATTTTAGGAGAACCCTAATGAAAAAGAAGCAGGTAAGAGATTATGACTATCCCGCAAGGCACATCTCATTTCTGGAGGTGCTAGAAGGAAGAGGTGACCGCGGAGAAAACGAAACCCGCGGAAGCATTATGAATCAGATTCAAGATGTATTCGAAGCTTGTTATTTCTTGGGGATGAATCCCCTGAGTGAACTTCGGAGAATACTTCCATTCTATCGGTGGACTTTCCACTGTATCGACTATGAAAGTGATGGCAAGATTCGAAGGGTAATCACAACATCGGATTTTATCTGGAGGACTAACTGGGCTAACGATGACGGAGACATCCAGCTTGTCACTGCAACCAGGAATAATCGAACAGAACCGTTGAAGTTTTTTTGGGCAGGCGGAGAGTCAGAGTCAAGACCAGACAGAGAAATGACCGACTTTGTGAAAGAATTTGGCGGGGAGCCTGTGTACCTTGAGAACGAATAGCTAAACAGCTCGCACTATCGCGGGCAATGGGCTGAAATCCCAGACCACTTTCAAGATAGCCAGCGACACCGGGAGGACGTCGCTGGCTATTTATGTTTTTACCTAGCCTCACTTTTATGCTAGACTTTGTCTGATGTGGTAGCCAAACGGTAAGGCATATCTCGCAAGGGATAATCGTAGGTTCAACTCCTACCCACATCTCCATGACAGCCAAGGAATTTATAGAGAAGAGACTAGGTGAATTGAAGTCAATCGATAAGCCTACAGAGGTATTCAAATCCGACAAAGATCTGGAGGATTTTATCTTTAAGACTATAATGTCTAAGAAGTTTAGGAAGTTTTCCGTTGGGCCTGAAATTCAAGAAAAAATCCGTACCGCAATAAAGCTTAGCATGACGAACAACGAGCCCATAAAATTTGCCCTTCCTTTTGGTTCATACAAGCTGTGGAGGTTTGAGGAAAGTCCTGAAGCAGATTGGGCTGAGCTATTCGCCATGATGTACTATGCCAAGTGTCTAAAGCCTATAACAGAAGTATACAAGCCGGGCGTATGGTTTGATTTCTGTGCAGACGATGCGATATTGGAGCCCATGAACAATATCCCAGCAGAAGACACTGAAAGATATAAGAAGACTTTTAGGGATATCATAAGTTTTATCCAGCCATACTTGCCAAGTAATTTTAGATTTAGCCTAAGTTCGGTGGGAGAAAGATATTCTTCTAAAGAAGAATTTATGTTAGATCTCGATAGTAAAATAGCTGAACTGAAAAGTCAAAAACTTTCACCCCTATCCGATGACCAGATAGAGATGATGAAGTTTAATATCAAGCCTATACATGGAGAAGAAATAGATTTTGAAAATAATCGTATTCTGCATGATGCCTTCATGTCTATCCCTAAAAGACGAGCACACCACAAGGTGCCAGAGAAGATCGTAATCTGCTGTACTCCTTTTGGGACTAGCCTCCCAGTCGGAACGACAAAAACTTCAGTAGTTAAGATTCAAACTGGGGTCGGTGTATTGAAGAAGACAGATGATTCTTATCAGGAGTACATATTCTCTCCGTCCCAGCTCGAGAAGTCTAGTCCAGTTTTTGAGACAATCTCTATGGAGGGATTGAGTGGTAAGAATTTTAATAAAATAAGAATTATATAAAAATTATGCTTGAAATAATAAAAACGTATCTTTTGTCGCTTGTGGTATTGATGGGCTTGGATGGGATCTGGCTCGGATTTATATCTAGAGATTTTTATCATAAATATCTTGGCTTCATCTTTACCGACAAGGTGACCTGGTGGCCGATTCTTATCTTCTACCCCATATACGCTATCGGGGTTGTAGCTTTTGTATTGATACCTAGTATCGAAGCGAAGTCTATCTTGATGGCTCTATGGCGCGGAGCACTTCTGGGTCTAGTTGCTTATGCTGCATATGATCTGACCAATAATGCTACCATCGCCAACTGGCCAGTTATCATAACTTTCGCTGATATGGCTTGGGGTATAGTCGTGACAGCTCTCACGAGTGCAATCGTTTATGCGATAATGAGGTAAGTATTTGTCACTAAGAGTATGAAAATTGAGATAATAAAATCATTAAAAGATGCCGATAAGGCTACCGGACTCGCTGTTATTATCGATGTTTTTCGTGCTTTTACTACAGAGGCTTACATATTTGCAAATGGTGCAAGTAAGATAATACCCGTAATAATTCTGGAAGAAGCTTATGCTATTAAAAAAGAAAACCCTGAATATTTTCTGGTAGGAGAGAGGGGCGGTATAAAGCCAGAAGGTTTTGATTTTGGTAATGGCCCGACAGAAGTTCTTAGTGTAGATTTTAGTGGTAAAACTATTATTCACACTACTTCAAATGGCACAAAAGGGTTAATGAATGCTTCTAATGCAGACGCTGTTTTGGTCGGGAGTTTTGTTATGGCAGATAGTATTGTGAAGTATATAAAGCAGAATAACTTTGAGGTGGTATCTCTAATCTCTACTGCTCCGGATGCTGATGGTGAAAATGAAGACATACTGCTCGCTTATTATATTAGAGATGTTTTAAGCGGTAATATGGTTGATGAGTCTGAGATAAAGAATAAGCTAGCGACGACTTCTGTGGCTTCATTTTTATTAAACGAAGCAGGGGTTCCTCAGTCAGATATTGATCTGTGCCTAGATTTCCATAGATTTAATTTTATTATCAAGAAGGTCAATAATAATGGAAAGTTTTATTTAATAAGAGAAGATATATAGTCTTAGAAAAGCATAAAATAAGGCTTTGAAAAAGTCCCTATTTTTTGTATACTAGCCCTATGCCGATCGTAAAGATTAAATACAATAGCAAGAAGGTGTCAGATTCTGAGGCCGAGGTGCTAGCGGTGGCTATACAGAAGATAGTCGCTGAGACTACTGGTATTCCAGAGGTTCTAGTCTATGCAGATAGTCCTAAAATACAGGTAGAGACAACCCCGGTTGAGATATTTGTCAGCTGTAGCGCTCACAAGATACCTGATCTAGATTCTTTGATGAATACGACTAAAGAGAAGATTAAACAGTGGAAGACGGAATCAGGATTTAATCAGCCCATAACTTTAACCATAACGCCGATGAACTGGAAGTTTGAAGTAGATATATAATTATGAACGATGAAGATATAAAAAAGGAAGAAGAAATGGATCAGGACGTCGATGACGTTGTTTTTGTCGAAAGTACTGAGGATGGGGATGCACTACCGACCAAGGAGGTGGCGAAGAAGCTCCTCGAAGACTTGAAGCAGGCTCGCAAGCGCAAGGAAGAGTACCTCACTGGCTGGCAGAGGGCGAAAGCGGACTATATCAATCTACAGAAAGAATCTGGGGCCAATTTTGCTCGTGGTAAAGAGCTTGGGGTAGAAGAGCTAGTGGATTCTCTGCTTCCTGCCATGGATGCCTTTGATATGGCCATGAGCAACAAGGAGGCATGGGAGGCAGTAGACAAGAATTGGAGGCAGGGGATCGAGTACATACACTCCAAGCTGATTCAAGCGCTCGCAGACAACAATATCAGCGTGATTGCTAGTATCGGTGTGAAGTTCGATCCGATGCTCCACGAAGCCCTGCAGTCTATTCCGACAGATGATGAATCCAAAGATCACACCGTAGCTTCAGTGACTCAGTCTGGCTACAAGATGGGTGAACGAGTTATACGCCCCGCGAGAGTGAATATTTGGGAATATAAATAGTATTATATGTTTACTCCAGATCAACAGAAGGTATTAAATCATCTTGATAAAGGAAATGTTCATCCATTTAATCCAGACTCAGAAGCTATTTTCCAGGAGATGAAAAGAAAAATTGCTTCTACTCTCGGTGCAGACATAGAAGTCCTTCATCGTGGTTCAACATCTCTTGGTATAGCAGGCCAGAGAGAGGTTGATATTTATATTCCAGTGCAGGACTCTCAAATGCAAGAAGTTGTTGCGAAATTACAAGAATTATTTGGCATACCTCCTAAAAGTATTTATGAGTCAGAGCGTGTGAAATTCCTACAAGATGCAAATGGAGTTCGAGTCGAAATCATGGTTGTAAATAGAGATCATAAAAGCTGGATTGAGGGTGAAGCAGCTTTTAAATACATAGAAAGTCATCCCGAAGCTAAGGAAGAGTATGAGAAATTAAAAATAGAGGCTTCTGGCTTGCCATATAAAGAATATCAAGCTAAAAAGGTTGAATTTCTTAACAGAATTCTTGGTCTGTAGATGTCCAACGTCTACAGATTTGCAGGCAAATTTTGGTTTGGTATAATACATTCATGCGTCTGAGACAATGCGACATATGTAATAATAAAATAGAGATTGATTCCACTATTAGGGTCGGCGTGGGTCTTTCCAGTGACAAAGATGTTTGTTTAAAATGTGGTAAACCAATACTAAATTTCTTAAAGAAAAATAAACTAGAAAAGAAGAAGTAAAAATACATAGGTCCGACCTGTGTATTTTTAATTGTGAGATTAATTTTCTTGAATCAATTTGAGGAATGACTGTTCGGTGTCTTTATCTACACTATCAGTCACGAGGATGATGAGCTCGGTGGTTAGGCCTAAATCTTTTTTGATATTCGTAAAGAGGTGCTCGAAAGGGTACATCGAGATCCAGACGGAATTCTTCACACAGACGAAGCCTGCCTTCTTGAGCAGGTAGCGGAGTGCTTCGCGCTCGCTTTTGCGATCCTCAGGGAGGTCTAGAAGCACGATGCGCCAGAAGCCATCCCATGTAGTCGAAACCAGTCCACCATCGGCGTCCAGGGTGATGTTGTGGAGCTTGTGCTTGCCTTCATCGGTGAGACGGAAGTACTGTTTATGTTCGGAGCTGAAGGCCTCTATAAGCCCGTCAGAGACGAGATTCTTGATCGAGCGGTTGATAGCGTATTTACCCTTGGAATCCTCGTCTGCATTGATTATATCCATCGGTACAGCCTTTTTACCTTCGAGGAGCTTGAGAATAGCCTTTTGAATTGATGACTTTTTTGCCATATTGACAGTTTATCATATATAAATATAATATCAACATATATTTAGTGGTCACTAAATACTTGTCAAAAGTATGGCGCTGATATATAATACCAGTGTTCGTTACATTAAAATAACTTTTTATAAAGGGCACGCAAATTTCAAGCTTGAAATTTGCTCAGTGTTCGTCTCGACAGACTCACAAGCCCCTTTCTAAAAATTATTTTAATTTCACTTTATAAATTATTAATAATAAAACAAAAAACATATGTCTAAAATAATTGGTATAGATTTGGGTACAACAAACAGTGCAGTCGCGATCATCGAAGGTGGTCAGCCGAAAATAATAGAGAACATCGAAGGTGGAAGGACTACTCCATCGATAGTTGCCGTTGCGAAGAATGGCGACAGACTAGTCGGCCTCCTTGCCAAGCGTCAGGCAGTGACAAATCCACAGAATACTATCTACGGTATCAAGCGCTTCATGGGCCACATGTTCGACGATCCTGAAATACAGAAGGGCCAGAATACAAATCCATTCAAGACTCAGAAAGGTAAAGATGGCGGAGTAGAGGTCAACATCGGTGACAAGTGGAATCGTCCAGAGGAGATCTCTGCGATGATACTTGCGAAGATCAAGGCCGATGTCGAAGCCAAGCTTGGTGAGAAGAT
>JBAXNK010000010.1:0-15095 GCA_037133845.1 bacterium | reverse complement strand
CTACACACCAAACGCCACCATCACATGATATACAAAAGGTATTGGCACGTGCTCATCACGCTTGGTTTCGTCATAGCCCCTGTCATATTCTTCCTACTCTTTGCCGAGATTACTCATATCGCCATCGCTACCCTATTCATCGATATTGGAGTATCTCTCTGGCGTATGGCGATAGCATTCGTCATATCTATCGTACTAGGCTGGACTCTCGCCATGCTTTTCTATCGAGGACCAAGATCAGTGATCGCTCTACCGGTATTCGATGTACTCCAAAGTGTGCCGACTTTTGCAGCTCTACCTATCGCAGTTCTCTACTTTGGAGAAAGTTCAACGGTGGTCATCATCTTCCTAGTGCTTGCGCTCATCTGGCCGATACTATTCTCAGTCATAAGCTCTCTTAAACTTATAAAGAATGAGTATCAAGAAGCTATCGAAATCTATGGACTGTCTGGGTGGAAGCGAATCAAGTACTTCACTTTCCCTGCTTCAGTTCCGGGACTCATCACAGGGGCTATCATAGGCCTCGGTGATGCATGGGAGGCCATCATCGCCACAGAGATCATCGTAGGGATGAAGAGCGGACTTGGTCCATTCTTCCAGAGCTTCTCAGCGAGTCCCAAGATCACCACTTTCGGCATACTGGGACTCCTTATGATCATCTTCTCTATCAACAAGATATTCCTACTGCCACTACTTGAGAAGAGTCACTCACTAGTCGAAGAATAATTATGAAGAATCTAATAATACAGAAGAATATCAGTAAAGTTTTCAAGGATTATCGTGGGCATAAATTACAAGCTATTCATGATGTATCACTCTCTATAGAAGAAGGCGAGTTCTTCATCCTGCTTGGTCCATCTGGTTGTGGCAAGTCCACACTACTACGCATAATGAGCTGTCTTGATAAAGAATTCTCTGGCACGCAGACTTACGAGAACGGGCTAAGTAAGTCAGACCTTGGTTTCGTTTTCCAGCAGTTTGCCCTACTGCCATGGCTGTCAGTGAGAGAAAATATCTCACTTGGACTCACCGCTAGAAGGACTTTCGGAGACCTTACAAAAGAAGATATGGATACAGTAGACTCACTCATGCAATCTTTCGGCCTGCACAAATTCGCCGATGAGTACCCCAAAGAGCTCTCCGGTGGCATGAAGCAAAGAGTCGGCATCGCTCGCGCACTTGCGATAAACCCCAAAGTGATGTTCCTAGATGAACCGTTCTCAGCTCTTGATTCATTCACAGCGAAAGCTCTTCGCCAAGAGCTCATCGACATATGGAAAGAGAGACACATGACCATCATCATGGTCACACACAACATCGAGGAAGCGCTCCAGCTTGGAGACCGCATAGGAGTGATGTCATCTCGGCCAGGTAAACTTGATGACATAGTAGAGAACACTCTTCCCCGACCACGCGAACTCCGTAGTAAAGAATTCTTTGATATGGAAGACAAGCTCATGTCCACGGTGAAAGTCTAGGCATCCCCTTAAGCACTTCATGAACTTTTCATAAAGCTGTGATATAATAAATTCGTGTTAGATAAATTAAATTTCAATCTGAAAGCATGCGCACCGGCAGTATTGCGCTACAGCATGGCGATGGTGATACTTTGGTTTAGTATCCAGCAATTCATGAATGCTAATGCCTGGACTGCATATGTACCAGATAGCGTGGTATCCATGAGCCACCTCAATGCCATCACACTAGTATACTTCAATGCATTATTTGAGTTAGTATTCGGTATTATGCTTATACTAGGATACAGAACACGACTATCTGCCATACTACTATCACTCCATCTACTGGACATCATGTACGTAGTCGGATATGGGGAGATCGGAGTTAGAGATTTTGGTCTTGCGATGGCTACATTTGTAGTATTCATGAATGGATATGACAACTTGTGCCTAGATTATAAAGACAAGGAAGACATTATTAGCAATACATCGGAAGCTGGAACAGTACAGCAACCTAAGAGGATATAATATAAAGATATAAATTTATGGAACCAACAAACAATACAAAATCAAAGAAAGGACTAGGTATCGGTATCGCAGTTGTCGCTATGGCCGTAGTAGTATTCGTAACTTATTCACAGAGTAGTAATAAGCAAACATTAGATAAGACTGTAGTTCCACCAATAGATAGCAAGACTAGTGGCACACCAGTAAGCACAGAGCCAAAAGTAAAACCAGTTACTACTCCAGTAGATACCAAGAAAACTTCAATATATAAGGACGGTACCTACACAGCTGTAGGCTCTTACATGTCCCCTGGTGGATCTGACAACCTCGGTGTCACACTCACACTCAAGTCTGATATAGTCACAGACGTATCACTTGATCTACAGGCAGGAGACAGGACTTCTGAAAGATACCAGAACATATTCGCTGGTTCATACAAGCAGTACGTGATAGGTAAGAACATAAGCGCACTAAACCTCGGCAAGATCTCAAGCTCATCACTCACACCAAGAGGCTTCAACAACGCAATCGCTGACATACGAACACAAGCTAAGGCTTAGTAAGCAAGCATATGAGTGCTCAATACAAATTCGAGGCCATCGGCACAGGATGGACTATAGATATTGACGAACCTATCTCAGAAGATAAAGAATCTTCCCTTTTGAAACTAATCAGGAGTAGAATCGACATCTTTGATAAAGACTATTCGCGTTTTCGTGATGACTCATTGGTAACCGAGATCTCTCATCACGCCGGCACATACACGATGCCAGAAGATTTCAAACCCATGATAGATCTCTATCGAGGGATGTACAACGCAACTTCCGGACTCATGACTCCACTCATAGGTAGACTCATCTCAGACGCTGGATATGACAAAGACTACTCTCTGGGCGAGAAAGGTTCACTCCAGTCTCCTCCAGACTGGGATAGTGTATTACAATACGACCATCCGAAACTTATAGTTAAAGAACCTGTGCTACTGGACTTTGGCGCTGCAGGTAAAGGGTATCTGATAGACATCGTAAGTAGAGTCATAGAGGAATCAGGAATCAAGGGATACTCCATCGATGCAGGTGGAGACATCCTACATAGAGGCAAGAGCGCTGTACGTATAGGGCTTGAGAATCCAAGCAACACAGATCAAGCCATCGGAGTAGTAAAGCTTGCCAACAGAAGCATCTGCGGATCGTCTGGCAACAGGAGGGCTTGGGGCCGCTTCCACCACATCATAAATCCCAAGACCATCACATCTCCCACCGAGATCATATCTATCTGGGTCATAGCTGACAGCACAATACTCGCAGATGCACTAACTACTGCGCTATTCTTCGTAGAGCCAAGTGATTTATCAGAATACAAATTTGAATACTTGATACTCAATAAAGATTTTTCAATAATCAAGTCTGCCGGATTCCCCGGCGAATTATTTACTGTTTAGTCTGATCTGCCTTCCTAGGAGCAAGTATAATATACGTCATAGCGGTATTCACGATGATCATTACTATTGAGTGCAACATAGTAGCTATGTTGTAAGCCTCAAGCGAAAATAGCGCGATAAAGTGGCGTGCAGCGTTCATGCTGTATAGTACCGGAGTCTCGGTGGCTGGGTACTCCCAAGTCTTGCGCAGTGTAGGTACAAATGCGATGAGGTCGATAGTGACAGCAATGATGACAGATATAGTCGGGTCATTGGTAAGTATCCATGGTACTATTCCAGCCAGAGCAAGGATTAGAAAATAGTTGTCAGTCTTTGATATCTTCTTGAATCCATACTGGAGTGAGAATAGGAAGATGATTAGTGTAAATATCTCCGAAGCTGCAGTAGGTAGAGCTCCTATGCCTGCGCCTTTACTAACTTGCCCGAAGAATATAATCCCAGAAACTATCGTCCAGATCATCCAAGTATATGGATGCGGTTTCACCTTCTTCTTCAATATGTCTATCAGATATGGCACATTGCCCACTATGGCAAGAGATGCAGCGATGATGGCGATGTGTTCTTTGGTAGGCATATTACTATACATATCATTATACTTTATACACAACATAAACCCAACGGGGGTTTACTATTTACAGAAAGTATATATAATTGCATAAAGGTTGTTTTTTGACCTAATCTTGTAAGGAAAGGACCGGCACCATGGCACGAGCTTTTGGAGAACCTGACGGAAGCACAAAACGAGAATACTGTCACGTATGCACTAAACCCACAGTGCATATCGTAATGGGTGGGGCACCGTACTGCAGTGACCCAGGTCATGAGGCGGCAGCAATGGCATCAATTGGGGCTCACGAGCTCCATAACCATAACCTGGCACCGTCCGAACCTCGCTACGCAAGTGGCGAAGGTGTCTAACCTACCAAGAAGGTCGAAATCTCTCCCCACCGACATTGCGTCGGTGGGTTTTGCGTTTTTAACCCCATAAATCAAAAACCGCCCGAAGGCGGCTTAAGATTTTCACGAGCTCCATGGGTAGGGTGATCTCGGCTTACAGCCGCAGTATACCTTTTCGATACCCTCGCAACAAGTTGCTCGTTTATAACGAAAAGCTCTTCGAATCCCTACACGCAAGACAAGCAGTTGTCTTGCTCCACGGAGCCTAAAAAAGTAAAAACCCCTTTCGGGGTTAAAACTTTTTACAGGCTCCGAACTTGGGAGGATGTTCGAATAGCGATAGTAAATAAAAATGATTAGCGTTTATGGTAAAATAAATAAATGAGTAGAGAAAACAACTTAGCTTTTATTGATGGACAAAATTTACATCTAGGTACAACTTTGAGTGAGAAGCCGTGGAAAGTTAACCTGGCAAGATTCAAGATATACTTGGATAAAAAGTATGGCGTTACCGAGGCTTACTATTTTCTCGGCTATGTTCAAGAAGTGAACCAAGAAATATATTCGGAAATTCAGAAGGCTGGGTTTATTCTGGTCTTCAAACAACACAACCCTGCAATGCTTGGCAAGAAAAAAGGTAATGTAGACACTGATATTGTTTTTGAAATGATGAAAAGGCTGTATAGAAAAAATGATTTCAATAAAATAGTTTTGGTATCTGGAGACGGAGACTACAAGTCGGTAGTAGATTTCTTGATTGAAGAAAATAAACTGGAAAAAGTTCTATTCCCTAATAAAAAATTTGCGTCATCGCTCTATAAAAAACTGGGTTCTAATTTTTTCGATTTCTTAGATAGTAAGGATGTTAAAGGAAAAATATCCTCATAAAAAAAGAAAAGGGCTCCTTAGGTAGTTAGCCGTTTGGATCCCTTTTCGTATTTATACTTGTATTATACAGGAGCCGTCGTATTTATGCAAGCTATTTCTTAATAATCGACGAATCCATTATTTCAACCACAGAATTGACGAATAAATCTGGTAAATCAAAATAACGCTCTTTCTCAGACCAGCCTCCTTGAATAAATCGAATACCTTTACTATTCGCCCACTGTTCCACCTTATCAACTAACTCTTGTGGATTATCAGAGATAAATGCAATGTGTGTTTGTCTTTTTATTTCAATATTACTGATTATTTGATCACTAACTTCGATTATTTGTATTGAAAATCTCAATTCCGTTTGACCGACCATTGCCCATTTATACTTGCTCTCGGGACGATATTTAACTTCGCAATTAAATATCGTGTACATATCAAGAATATTTTCAAGTGAACCTGCTGCTATGTTTTGTGTGCAATGGTGTAGTTTTGAATTGGCTTCCATAATTTAATTATACACTAAATAGTTTAGGTTCGAACTCCTAGGTACAGCAACAAAAAATCACCTTATTACTAAAGCGATTTTTACGAGCTCCGTGGGTAGGGATCGAACCTACGACCAAGCGATTAACAGTCGCTTGCTCTACCGCTGAGCTACCACGGAATATACTTTCCTCTACCGTTCTGAGCCCTGCCCGAAATGCTACGCATAGCGTTGCAGGCGGGTACCACGGAATAAGGGGAACAGCCCTATACTACCAAAAATCTACCAAAATGGCAAAGCACCATGTTCCGACACATTAGCCTTATCCCCTCTTCATAACAAACACTAATCATTGACATACTAAAATTTTAATGTAATGTAAATTATGAAAGGAGTTAGGCCCTGAGAAAAACAGTAAAAGTTAAATTCATAAGGGCCGGAGTTCATCACCGACGCCCTCAATCGCTAGGCGGAACGGAAAGTTCCTTCAACATCTCTTACGTAGAACCAAAGATGCACGCTTGTTGGCAATTACTATTCGGTAACATGAATGCCGAACAGATAGCAAACAAGATAAACCTCTCACCATGGAAGCCAAAAGGGGTCACCGTAGTGTGCCGTTTTATCAATGGCAGTGAGGTGAAGCTTCGAGGTAACTACGACTGCAAAGACGATACCAAGTGCGATCTAGCATGGAAGACATTGTTCGGCACAGAGTCGTTCGAAGACACCATTTCTTATATAAACAATGTGTGGCTCGACCCTAGCTACCATTTTTATATAGTTAAATAAACCAAACCGTCAACCCAAGCGAGGCCGCCTGGGAGGACGGTTTTTCGCTTTCGTTATGATATACTTTCCCCATGGAATCAGTCCCAAAACAAGAACAGCCTATCAGTCCCGAAGAATTCTTTGCTACTAGGATAAACATGTCCATGGTCACCACTGGTGAGTTCTATCAGCAAGTCAAGGCAGCGCTTCCTGGCATACCAGATGAGCAGATCATGGCGGCCCAAGCGATGAACTTCAAACAGGATGACAAGATAAGGATCCTGCTAAGAAAAGATGCCCGCCCACCAGCCTACCTACCCTATCTAGAAACTCACGAAAAATGGGAAGCTTATGTTGCAAACAAGAGCGGATACAATCTACTAGACAAAGCATCTAGAGAATACAAAGAGGCTCATCCAGAGGATATATCAAATCATTTCTACAGCCCGAACTTCCTCGGTGAGATAAAGAAGTACAATTACGACTTCCGACATGAATATGCCATCTATAAAGAATACGAGCAGGCTCAGCAAGAAGGTAAGCTAGAAGAATATCATCGATGGTTCATGGCTCTGAGAGCACACGAGAGAGAAGAAGCGAGCCCTAAAGCACTAGAGCGCCTAGAGAATGATGTGCAGATTAGAGAATCAATATATAAAAAACTCACACAGAATTCAAAACATTCATTCTTAAGAAGGAATTAAACCTCCAGAGGTCGTCCTCTCTGGGCGATTTTCTGTGCTAATTAATCAATTAGACAGAATTAGTTTACTATTTTAAAGTAGTAAATTCTTTTTGAATTTACAGATAATTATGATACTATTTTCCATTACAATAAAAGTTATCCTTACTTCTTAATACAATGACTCCAGCAGAAGACAATCATCCGCAAAAAAGTTCCCATATAAAGCTAGGCGCCCTCTCCGCTACAGCGATCTGCGGGAACGACATCCTCTCTTCGGTGCTTTATGTATCAGGGCTAGTTATCCCAATAGCTGGTATATGGGCACCGGTCGCTATGCTACTCGTCGGAGTGGTGCTCTTCCTCTACAGAGGCGTATACCGAGAGGTGGTAGAGTCGCTACCTATCAACGGCGGCACATACAATGCCCTACTGAATGCGACAACCAAGAAGGTAGCGGTGGTGGCTGGGCTACTAACCATACTTTCCTATGTAGCTACCGCTGTCATATCGGCCAAAAGCGGCGTGGACTATCTGTTCAATTGGTCTGTGATCAAGAACTCACTGCCGGCTACTGTAAACTTCGATAGCTTAGTAACCTTAGGAACTATCGGAGTTCTCTTATTCTTCGCAGGTCTGGCCATCGCTGGAGTAAAAGATTCAGCTAAAGTCGCAGTCGGCATATTCGTAACACACATCACTACCCTACTAGTACTTATATTATTTGCAACAGTATTCATCCTGCATAATCCAGGCTCTCTGCACTTCTCTGCCAATATCGCCAACACACATAGCCTCGTAGACAGCATCCGAGACCTCACGCACCTAGGAGGCATGCTGCCGTTCCTGATACTACTGTTCCTAGGATTCTCTACCTCACTACTGGGAGTCTCTGGCTTTGAATCTTCTGCGAACTTCATCGAGGAGCAGAAAGATGGAGTCTTCAAGAAGACATTGACCAACATGGCCATAGGAGTGACAGTCATAAACCCACTGATCGCCGTGATCTTCCTGTACCTCTTTGACCTCAATACTATACATGAGCAAGCATCATACCTGCTGGCCTACGGGGGCTTGCATGTCGGAGGAGAGTGGCTTGCGGCGCTGGTAGTCATAGATGCGTTCCTAGTGCTATGTGGAGCAGTACTTGCAAGCTTCGTTGGGGTCAGTGGACTCGTTGCTCGTATGACGCTCGATGAGTGCCTACCAGCATTCCTAAAGAAGCAGAACAACAGTGGATCATATCTATACATCATATTCGGCTTCTTCTTGTTTTGTGTATCGATATTGTTCGTATCCAAGGGTGAACTGCCTACACTAGGAGGCATCTACGCTATCGCATTCCTCGCGGTGATGTCGATGTTCGCTATATCTAACCTAATCCTAAAGAATAACCGCGAGTCATTAAAGCGCAAATTCTACTGGCCTACACCATACGTCATAGCAGCGCTGATCAGTACCATACTTGGGCTCGCCGGGAACATGATCGCTCGCGATGGCAAGCTTGGAGATAGCTCCAACCTCATATACTTCCTAGAATACTTCTTCCCTCTTTTTATATTCCTGATATCGTATCTCAATCGAGACAACATCTACATCTGGGTTACAGGATTCCTCAAGAAGGACCTCTTGTCTAAAAACATACTCGAGCAAATGACAAGTGGTAAGTACGTCATATTCCTACACGACATAGGTAAGCTTTTCCATCTACTAGAATATATAGACATGAATGAAGTCGGCAGGAATGTCCTGATCGTACACTGTAGCAGTGAAGACGAGGCGAGCTCTGATACCTTTAGCAAGATAGAGAAAGCCCTGCCAGTCCTACAAGAAACTGGTGCATTCAACCACCTAAGCATCCAAGTAGTACACATAGACTGCGAGTTTGGACCTGAAGCAGTATCGAAAATATCAAAAAAGTACGGCGTTGCCAATAATCACATGTTCATAGGAGCTATCCACGAGCATCATGACTTCGACTACGATGAGCTAGGTGGAGTGAGGATAATTGCAGCATAGTAAGCTAAATGTCTATAGAGAATATCTTGTGTGGACTCTGGTGGCCAGAGATAAGTCGGACGAACTTCTCTGGAAAAGAGAGCTCACGAGCAAGAAGCGTGCGGATGCGAGCATTGGCCAAGTTGCGCTCAGCAGGCTCGCGGACGCTGATGTCGTAGCAATTCTCCCCTACTTTTTCAATAGATTCTTTCTTTGCACCTGCGATAGCATTGACTCTGATATACATCAGAGTATTTTATCATATAAACGAAAAGCCACCCGAGAAGCGCGGGTGGCCTCCGGGTGGACTGTTGGGGAACTGGAACTAGAGCAAGCGACGCCTTACCATCACGATGAAGGCCAGGCCTACCATAAAGAGTAGAAATGTTGCACCCTCAGGTGTATCGGCCCCGAAGGTCTTCTCTTGGCCCGTGACTCCGGACCCAAGATTGAACGCATTGAGATTGGGGTCTTGCACTCCCACCCTCACAACATCAAAACGAAGCCACCCTGACGACGCATCCGTATCCTCAATTTCCCCGAAGATCCGCACGGTCACGTTGAGATTTGCCCCGAAAAGCCGATCCAGGTGAAGGAAATTGCACTGCACATCTATCTGGCATACCCCTGTTTCCGGCAGATACGACGTTCCACCAATCCGCAGATACGTCTGGCTGAAGCTGATCCCGGAGGACCCCCTTGGTACCACCACGAGGTCTTTCAGAAACACTGTCTGGCCGAAGGTCTGGATCAAAAAAGTATCCAAGTCCTGGTCAGCGATACTGAGACCTACTGTGGGTGACGTCTCCACACTCTTGATCACGGCAATGGAGCCAAAACACTCCATGACCGCAAGTACTCCTATGATTGCTGCTCGAAACATGCGCATTTTTCTCTCTCTTAGTTTTTTTTGGGTGCTATTTATTCGGAAATTAACATATATTACATAATATGTCAATAGTGATACTATGATATAATCCCCTCCTGAAGATTAATCCAGTTGAGCGCATACAACCCATACCCAAAGAGCTGCCCCCTAAAACTCAGGAGGAGGTTGAGGCGGAGAAAAGAAAGTCTAAAGAAAAAACTTCTATTGATATGCCTGCTGATACAATAGATATCTCGGATGAAGCGCTCGCTTCTCTGCGCGAAGTAGAAGAATCCAATTAAAAACACCTCGATTTTACTCGAGGTGTTTTTACTATCTATCTTGTATTAGTGAGTCACTACATGAGTAGAGTGAGCGTTGGACTTGATTATCAATCTAGCGAGTATTATGATCGCAAGAAGTAGAATGATGACGAACAGCCACTGCCACACAGAGCTCGGCATGAATGAACCAGACCCACGAAGGGATAATGCCGTAAGTCCATCAGTAGTTATGATCGGAGGCAAGTTGCTTGACCCTGTAGAGCTTACATTGGTACCATATGTAGTTTTAGTATTAGTCGTTGTCTTATTAGTAGTATTCGTGTTTGTGGTATTAGTATTTGAAGTAGTGTTTTTATTTGTAGAGTTAGTAGAAGATGTACTACCAGAGTTACTATTGGTATTAGCTGAAGAATTATTTGTATTTGACTGATTCGAGCCAGTATTAGAGTTCGTAGCTCCATAGCCAAGGTATGATGCAGGCTGAATGTTAGTATTTATACGAGTCTGATCAGCTCCGACAGTAAAGGCTGGAGTAGTCCAAGAACCATTGTTCTGCACCTGGACACTAGGCTGTGGATCCCAGACACCAGGAACGTAAGCAAGAGCTTCGACAGTGATCATAAGTGAAAAAGCGAGTATTGCTAAAGCTATTGTGTTTTTGACTGTTTTGTTATTCATATGGGTATTATAGCATATACAATATTTTTGTCAAGGGGCTTGGATACCCATGAACTTAACTTAAACTTCGTCAAAAAAGGAGTATAATAAGTGCTATTAATAAATATCACATTTTATATGAACAATCCATTTGAAAACGCATTGTCTCAGCTTGCCCGTGCAGTGAAGGTAAGAGGCTTCGATGATAAGTTCCTAAGCAGACTCCACCAACCAGAGAGAGAAGTACGCATTGCCATACCGATAAAGATGGATGACGGTAGTCTTAAAATATTCGAGGGTTACAGAGTCCAATACAACAACGCACGTGGCCCATACAAGGGAGGCATCCGCTACCACCAAGATACAGACATCTCTGAGGTCAAAGCTCTCGCCTTCTGGATGACTCTCAAATGCGCAGTTGCGAACATCCCTATGGGCGGAGGCAAGGGCGGAATCACCGTCGATCCGAAAGCTCTGTCTCATGGCGAGCTCGAAAGGCTTTCTCGTGGATGGGTTCGCCTTATGCACCCAGTGCTTGGCCCGCAGAAAGATGTCCCCGCTCCAGACGTAAACACTACTCCCGAGATCATGAAGTGGATGAATGATGAATACATGAAGCTATCTGGCGAGAAGACGCAAGCTACATTCACTGGTAAGCCGATCGAACACGGAGGGTCAGAGGGTAGAGGTCGCGCCACAGGACTCGGAGGCTTCTATGTATTCGACTCTCTGAGGAAGAAGATGGCTATGCCAGAATCTTGTATCGTAGTAGTTCAAGGCTTTGGCAACGTCGGCGGCAATGCAGCCTCTATACTCGAAGAGCATGGACACAAGATCATCGCCATATCAGACTCCAAGGGTGCAATCGTCAAAGAAGACGGGATCAACATAAAGGAGCTCGAGAAATTCAAGAAAGAAAGTGGAGCTATCCGTGGATTCCCAGGCTCACGCGACATCACCAACGAAGAGCTCCTCACACTCCAGTGTGATGTACTGATCCCTGCAGCACTTGAGAACCAGATCACTGACAAAAATGCAAAAGACATCAAAGCGAAAATCGTACTAGAGCTTGCCAATGGTCCGACCACGCCAGAGGCAGACGACATACTCTACTCTCGCAACATCCCAGTAGTACCAGATATCCTCGCGAATGCGGGCGGTGTAACAGTATCTACTTTCGAATGGGAACAGAATCTCAAGGATGAGCACTGGACAGAGAACGAGGTATACAAGAAGCTCGAAGAAATCATGGAAAAAGAGACGGATTTGATATATACTCGATCCGTAGAGCTTGATACTGACCTACGCCGTGCTGCCTTCATAGTAGCGCTAGAAAGGATAGAGAATGCAATAGAAAAGAATGAAGAAACCAAAAAATAAAAAATCTGTACGATTAGTACCACACATATACCCTACTCGTTACAACCTCACTCTCAAGCCCGACCTGGAGAACTTTACCTTCTCTGGAAGTGAGGTCATAGACATCACCATAGACAAACAAACTAAAGTTATCACTCTGCACGCGAGGGACCTAGAGATAGAGAGTGCTAGCATAAAAATTGGCAAGGATAACATATTTGCCAAAAAGATAGCTTACGACAAGAAGTCCGAGACTGTGACTTTCGACTTCGCTAAATCGATAACGGGTAAAGTCAAAATGACCATAGTCTTCCAAGGTATCATCTCAGAGGGCTTGCGAGGATTCTACCGATCAAAATATGTACTCGATGGCAAGACTCGCCATATAGCCACAACCCAATTCGAAGCAACCGACGCTCGTCGTGCCTTCCCCTGCTTTGACGAACCGGCACACAAAGCAGTCTTCGACGTATCGCTCATCATACCTGGCGACCACACTGCGATATCTAATACCCTACCCAAGTCTATACGTGAACACGAAGCTGGGTACAAGATAGTCGAGTTCTCACCGACGCCTCGCATGTCGACATACCTACTCGCATTCATCATCGGCGAGTTTGAATTTGTGGAAGGAGTAGCGGAACCGGCAAGCAGAGCGACCTCTACTAAGGTCCGTGTATTTACCACTCCTGGGAAATCGCACCAGGCCAAGTTCGCACTCGATGTCGCGATCAAGTGCCTCGAATTCTACAACGAATACTTTGGTATCCCTTACCCACTGCAGATACTTGACCTCATCGCACTGCCTGACTTCGAATCTGCTGCGATGGAGAACTGGGGAGCAGTTACTTTCCGTGAAGCAGCTCTGCTTGTCGACGACGAGCACACTTCCCTTGCAAACAAGCAGTGGATAGCCATAGTGATCGCTCACGAACTTGCGCACCAATGGTTCGGCAACTTGGTGACCATGGAGTGGTGGACCGACCTCTGGCTCAATGAAGGCTTCGCTGAATATCTAGAGTACGTGTGCGTAGACCACGTATTCCCAAAGTGGAATCTCTGGGACCAATATCTAGGAGAACGCTACTCGATAGCCTTGCGACTCGACGCACTCGAGAACTCGCACCCAGTGCAAGTAACAGTTCACCACCCAGATGAGATCAGTGAAGTCTTTGACATGATCTCGTACGCCAAAGGCTCTGCTGTTATCCGTATGCTTGCGGAATATATAGGCCCTGATAAATTCCGAGAGGGACTATCACACTACCTGAAAAAACACAGCTACAAGAACACACAGACTACGGACCTCTGGGAAGCTTTTGAGAAAGTAAGCAAGAAACCAGTAAAGAAAATTATGCAGAACTGGACCGGCAAGACAGGATATCCACTACTAACACTATCTAAAAAAGGTAAGACTTACAGTGTCAGCCAAGAAAGATTCTTCTCAAGCAGAATCTCCAGCAAGAAAGATAAGGAAAAGACTCTCTGGCACGTTCCATTTGCATACGAGAGCGATAGTGAGCAACTCAAAGAACTCCTAACAAAAAAGTCTTCGCCGCTTATAGGTACATCTATCGGCAAGATCAATCGCGGCGAGTCCACTATGGCACGAGTCAGGTACGATAAGGAAACGCTTGATCGACTAAAGGACGAGACGCAACAAGGTAAGCTCGCCACTCATGATAGACTCGGCGTAGTCCGCGACCTCTTCGCCCTTGCTGAAGGTGGGTATATCTCTACAGACGAAGCACTCGAATTCTCTCTCATATATAAAAACGAAACTGAATACGTAGTCTGGTCTGAGGTCGCATTGGGAGTGAACAGAGTTTACAACATAGTAAGAAGTAGCCTCGACAAGAAGATTACTCAGAGATACAAAGCATACGCCCTATCTCTATTCTCGCCGATTGCACACAAGATGGGCTGGAATGCGAAAGACGGTGAAGTGCACTCATGTACATTCTTGCGCAACTTAGCCTTGTCCCAAGCTGGCATGTATGGTGACACTAAGGTGATCAACGAAGCTACAAAGATATTTAAAAATAGAAAGAAGAATCCTATCCGACCAGACATCCGATCTGTAGTCTATGGAATCATCGCTCAAAATGGTGGTATAAAAGAGTGGCAGGAATTCAAGAACCTATACGATAGAGAATCACTTCATGAAGAGAAGGACAGGTACGCTCGCGCGATGACTATGTTCAGAGATAGGAAGCTGATAGGAGAGACTTTGAAGTTCGCGCTATCAAGCGACGTCCGAAGCCAAGACGCTCCACACCTACTCGCAAGTATCTGGAGTAATAGTTCTGCACGCGACACCACTTGGAAATTCATCCAAAAGAATTGGCCGACCATTCTCACTCGTTATGGAGAAGGCGGACACTTCCTATCCAGACTCCTATCCCCACTGGGAGCTCATACGGATATGAAAGATTTAGCTGATGCCAAGAAATTCTTCAAGACTCACGCGGCCCCAGGATCTGCTCGTACTCTCGAGCAAGCATACGAACGCATAGAGTCCAATGTTGCTTGGATAAAAGACGATAAAGCAAGTATCAAAAATTGGCTAAATAAGAATTACTAAAATATAACGAAAGACCACCGAGAAGCGCGGTGGCCTTCGGTGGTGCATTTTGAGCAGTTACTGCAAGAGCTGCTCGCTCTTTGAATCAACGCCGGCGCTGTACTAGCCGCGGCGGCTACGGAAGAACGGAAAACCGAACGGAAGGCTGTTGGACTCCGACGGCTCCTCCGATACCGAGCGCGCGACGCGGATGATCAGAAGCGGCGAACCGAACATGTCTCCAAGAT